>JAKPAQ010000338.1 GCA_029779385.1 Actinomycetes bacterium
AAGAAGCCCGTCGTGGGCTCGAGAGCGGCATGAATCAACTTGCCGACGCAGTGAAGGTCACCCTCGGCCCCAAGGGTCGCAACGTCGTCTTGGAAAAGAAGTGGGGCGCCCCCACAATCACCAACGACGGTGTCTCCATTGCTAAGGAAATCGAGCTCGAAGATCCTTACGAGAAGATCGGCGCCGAGCTCGTCAAGGAAGTTGCCAAGAAGACCGACGACGTCGCTGGTGACGGCACCACGACGGCAACCGTCTTGGCCCAGGCGCTCGTGCGCGAAGGTCTGCGCAACGTGGCCGCTGGCGCGAACCCGATGGGCCTGAAGAAGGGCATCGAGACCGCGGTTGAGGCCATCAGCACGCAGTTGCTCGCAATGGCCAAGGACGTTGAGACCAAGGAGCAGATCGCTTCGACCGCCTCCATCTCGGCCGCTGACACCACCGTCGGCGAGATCATCGCCGAAGCGATGGACAAGGTCGGCAAAGAGGGCGTCATCACCGTTGAGGAGTCGAACACCTTCGGCCTCGACCTGGAACTGACCGAGGGCATGCGCTTCGACAAGGGCCACCTCTCGGGCTACTTCGTGACCGACCCGGAGCGGATGGAAACGGTCCTTGAAGATCCGTACATCCTGATCGTCAACAGCAAGATCAGCACCGTCAAGGACATGGTCCCGGTGCTGGAGAAGGTCATGCAGACCGGCAAGCCGCTGGTCATCATCGCCGAAGACGTTGACGGCGAAGCGCTGGCCACCTTGATCGTCAACAAGCTCAAGGGCACGTTCAAGTCGGTTGCCATCAAGGCGCCTGGCTTCGGCGACCGCCGCAAGGCGATGTTGACCGATATCGCCATCCTCACCGGCGGCGAAGTCATCAGCGAAGAGGTCGGCCTCAACCTTGAGACCGCAGACCTGACCCTGCTGGGTACTGCTCGCAAGGTCGTCACCTCCAAGGACGAGACCACCATCGTTGAGGGCAGCGGCGACGAGGCCCAGATCGCGGGCCGCGTTGCCCAGATCAAGGCTGAAATCGAGAACAGCGATTCGGACTACGACCGCGAGAAGCTCCAGGAGCGCCTCGCCAAGTTGGCCGGCGGCGTAGCCGTCATCAAGGTCGGCGCGGCCACCGAGGTTGAACTCAAGGAGCGCAAGCACCGCATCGAAGACGCGGTCCGTAACGCCAAGGCAGCAGTCGAAGAGGGCATCGTCCCCGGCGGCGGCGTCGCTTTGGTTCAGGCCACCGCGGCCGTCTTCGAGAAGCTCGAACTGGCCGGTGACGAGGCAACCGGAGCGAACATCGTCCGGTTGGCGACTTCGGCTCCGCTTCGCCAGATCGCAGTCAACGCTGGCCTTGAGGGCGGCGTCGTCGCCGAGAAGGTCGCGAACCTTGAAGCGGGCTTCGGTCTCAACGCGGCGACCGGCGAATACGTCGACATGATCGCCTCGGGCATCATCGACCCGGCGAAGGTCACTCGCTCGGCGCTGCAGAACGCGGCCTCGATCGCGGCCCTGTTCCTCACCACCGAGGCGGTTGTGGCAGACAAGCCAGAACCGGCTGCTGCTGGTGGCGCGCCCGATATGGGTGACATGGGCGGAATGGGCGGAATGGGTTTCTGAGCCCAGCCTCATTAAGCAGGGCCCCGAAGCGTCGCCGCTTCGGGGCCCTGCTTTTTTTAGGTTGGGGACTGCCGCGAAGCTCTGCTCTGGGAGGATAAGCCCGTGCGCTGGGACCAGTTAGAACGAACCGACAAGTCGATCACCGATCAGCACCGGGAGCGATTGCTGGCGGCTGGAGTCGAGGCCGACCGGCTCGATGCTCTCGACTGGCGTTTGGTTGAAGGCGACCTGCCCTCGTGGTGGTTCGACCTCGGCAATGCCCTTTACGCGGCCAAGGGCGCCCGACTGCCCGACAACGTGCTCGAAGTGCTAACGACGTTCGCTTTTGCCGATGCGTTGATTGTTATTGGCAGTCCGCTGGACCACCTCAGTTCGTTGCTTCTCGGCGGCAACGGGGCGACCGTGTTTTTGGATGAACGGGTGATCTTGACCGCGGGTGAGATCTATTGCGGCCCGGACTCGTCCATCGTCTTACACGGGCCAGTCGTCGCGACGAGGACACCGGTAATCGATGCTCGAAACGGTGGTCGAATCATTTCTGCGGGGGACCAGCTTTGGGCAGCGGGGGTGTATATCGCCACCGACGACATGCATCGGCTCCAGGACGCGCGCACCGGAGAGCGGCTGAACCCTTTTGGCGCGACGATCAAAATCGGACATCACGTCTGGTTGTGCCGAGAGTCGGTAGTCACCGGCCACGTCGAGATCGGCGATCAGGTTTGTGTCGGCATGCGCGCGATTGTGCGAGGCCAAAAGGTGCCCGCACAGGTCGTAGTCGCCGGTGCTCCAGCCAGAGTCGTAAAAGAAGGAACAACTTGGTCGTTTGAGGATTCGCCATAGTCCTTCTTGGCCCGGTCACAGGGGTGCCAACGGGTCACAGAAACAACTGGTTACACTTAGCTATATTGTGGAAACATCGGTAACTTTGATTATTCACAACTGAATTCCTCGAATTATCAGCGTGATCTAAGTCATCTCGTTGAATTTTGGGAATAGCCAGACAGGACTATGCGAAATGGCATAGTTTTCAGGTATTGCAGAGACGCTGTGGGCGTCGGTGTCCGCCGGAGTGGGATCTGGCGAGGGAGAGCACCGAAAGAAACTGTCAAAGTTCGTGGGATTTCGTAGGGGTACGTATCTTTCGAGCCGCGGGCGACTCTCGGTTGGTGCAACAGACAAACAGCAAACAGTTGGTCGTTAGGGCGAAGGGGATTTCGCCGACCAGGCTGTGGCATTGGAGGGTGGGTATGACTTCAGCAGTAGATGGGCGAGACGAATCCGTCCACCCATTGCGGCTGGTTGAACCAGCCGGTCGCGAAGACGTCGTCGGGACGCCATCGGTCCAGCGTGAGTTCACCGGCATCCCAACAAGCCGCTCTTCCATCGACGCCCTCGTTCGCCAAGGCATCATCGGCGAATTCGCGATTGTCGCTGGCGCGGTAAGTGCTGGTCTTGTGGTCGGGATGGATTCTGGATCGCTGTTGCTGCTGGTGCTCGCAGTTGCCGGCTTCCTTGGTTTCAGTTTGGCTGCGCTGCCCGCCTACGAGCGCGCTGGCTCGTTCCGGCCGGCAAAACGACTAATGGCAGTTTTGGCCGCTGGCTCGTTGGGCTCGGTCATCTTTGTCGGCTCGATGTCGCTGCAACTACGTCATACGATCATCGTGTTGACCACTGCCGCGCTCCTGATGGTCGCCTCCGCAGCCGTTCATCGGACCGTTTTCCGGCGAGTACCCACACTGCTAGTGGGACCCTCGGACGCGGTAAACAAGTTGGCACTTCGTTGGGACGATCGACCCGACTTGGTCGTAGTCGGTCGCTGTACTTGGGACTCTTCGGTTCCGGTCGGCAGTGCCACGGTCAACTCCGTAGTTCGCGATGTGCCCCGGATGCTGCGAACGATGCGAGGCGCTCGAGTCGTTATCACCGCGGATCAGGCCTTGAGCGACCCGTCGCTTCGCCACCTAGCTTGGGGGCTGCAGCGCGCCGAAATCGAGTGCCTCGTCCTGACCGACATGAACGACTACGTCGAGTTCGTCCGACCGACTCGCGTCGGCGATCAACTCGCCCTTGCGCTCGATCCGCCGAACAACCACATCCTCTCCCAGGCGGTTAAGTCTTTCTTCGACCGTACGTTTGCCATTTTCGCCCTGATCCTTGGTGCCCCGCTGATGATGCTGATCGCGCTGGGAATCAAGCTGGATTCGCGTGGCCCGGTCATCTACCGCCAGGAGCGCACCGGCAAAGACGGTGTTCCCTTCGCGATCTACAAGTTCCGCACCATGTGCGAAGACGCCGAAGAACGAGTAGAAGAACTTGTCGGTTTGAACGAAGGCTCTGGCCCATTGTTCAAGATGACTCAGGATCCCCGAGTGACCAGATTTGGCCGGATCCTTCGCCAAACCTCCCTGGACGAATTACCGCAGTTGTTCAACGTGCTCATTGGCGATATGGCCCTTGTGGGCCCGCGGCCAGCGCTGGAATCCGAAACCTCGCAGTACAGCCAGTGGGTCTGGCGGCGGCTGCACGTAAAGCCGGGCATGACGGGTCTGTGGCAGGTCAGTGGCCGCTCGAACCTGTCTTGGGACGAGTCCATTCGGCTTGATCTGATGTACGTCAACAACTGGAACCTGAAGATGGATATCTCCATCATGGCCAGGACCCTTGGCGTCGTCCTCAGCCGCAAGGGCGCTTGGTGAACTGATGCATGACGTTGGCTACGCCAGCGGAGTATTCGACATGTTCCATGTTGGACATCTCAACTTGCTGCGACGAGCGCGTGAACACTGTTCGACCTTGGTCGTCGGTGTCGCCAGCGACGACTATGTTTTGGCCCTCAAAGGCCAAGAGCCAGTCGTTCCTTTGGCTGAGCGGCTAGAGATTGTGCGCTCCCTTAGATTCGTCGACGAAGTGCTGATCGACCGCAGTGAAGACAAGCGAGTCGCTTGGCGCGAACGAAACTTCGACGCAATCTTCAAAGGCGATGACTGGCGTGGTTCGCCTCGAGGTGATCGGTTGGAGGCCGCGATGGCCGAGGTCGGTGCCCAAGTGACGTACTTCCCGTACACCTTGCACACTTCGAGTACCCGACTGCGCGCGTTTATCGAGCGCAGCGAAGCTGAAAACTACGGTTGACTCAAGCTTTTGACTTTGACGGCGGGTACGCCTAGCCGATTTTGTTGCCGACTAACTCCAAGTCTCACCAGTTGGTCACCACCTAAAAACCCCATTCTTACTGCCAAGATCCTGACTTATGGATCCGTGGCTTGTGGTGGGCGCTTTTGCTGTCGGGATCGTCGTTGGCTTGACCGGGATGGGCGGCGGGGCGCTAATGACTCCGATGCTCGTCTTTTTCTTCAACGTTCCACCGCTTACTGCCGTATCGAGCGATCTGGTCGCCAGCGCTGTCATGAAGCCAGTCGGCGCCGGGGTGCACTTGCGCCGTCGGACAGTAAACCTGAAGTTGGTTGGCTTGCTTTGTGCGGGCTCGATTCCGGCGGCCTCCTGTGGCGTGCTGATCCTGAAGGCTTTCGGCGATTCCTCGCAGGCGCAGGAGTTCATCAAAGTCGCACTGGGCGTCGCAATCTTGATGACGGCAGGGTTGTTGCTGGTGCGCGCGTACCTGCGATTGCTGGAACGGGCGCGCACCCGAGACGGCAAGGGCGATCCGCTTCCGCAGGCCCGGCCTGAAATCTTGGCGCGCCCACTACCTACGATCATGATCGGCGTGGTCGGCGGCTTGGTTGTCGGGATGACTTCGGTTGGCTCCGGTTCACTGATAATCATCGGGCTGATGATGCTTTACCCCGGTTTGAAAGCCAGCCAACTAGTCGGCACCGACTTGGTTCAAGCGGTTCCGCTGGTTGCTTCGGCGGCACTTGGGCACGCATTGTTTGGCGACTTGGATTTGGCGATCTCGTTGCCGCTGATAATCGGTGCGATCCCGGGAACCTATATCGGTGCCCGGCTTTCCGCCCGCCTGCCGGGCGGTTGGATCCGCCGGGCCTTGGCTTTTGTGCTGCTTGCTTCGGGACTGAAACTCGTCGGCGTGCCGACGCACGAAACTGGAGTGATCCTGCTCGCCACGCTGGTCGGGGCACCGCTGGTCTGGTGTGTGGTGCGCAAACAAATGGGATTCCCGGCATTTGCTTTTGTGGAACGCAGGCAACTGCTTGCGGCGACTCGGGGTGCCGATCCTGGCGGCGAACGAACTGCGGTAAATGCGCTGTAAAACGCCCGACTGACAGAAAATTCAGGACTGACCTATGCGGCGACTTTCCCGGTAAAACCGACTCACTAGGTGGATTCAGTGAGTTTGGACCCCGAAGTGCTGTTACGCTCCTTGGCCATGGGTGATCTGGGATACAAACTGAAGGTCATGCGGCGCATTGGCATCATCAAGGCGCTGCCGCCGGGCAAGATGGTTGGCGCTGCGCGTGCGCTGAAGAAGTGGGGCCCTGGCCTTCCTTCGGGCGTGAACGCCGCCGCGAAACGCTATCCGAAACAGGTAGCGATTATCGACGATGCTGGTGAGATCACGTACGAAGATCTGGTCACGCAAATCAACCAGTTTACCGAGGTGCTCCGTGAACGGGGCCTAAAGACTGGTGATTCGATTGCGGTTCTGGCTCGTAACCACCGCTACCTCGTGATCGCGTTGATCGCGGTTATCCAACTTGGTGGCCGAGTTTTGCTTCTCAATACGATGGCCAGCCGGGCGCAGCTCACCGACTTGGCCGAGCGCGAAGGCGCCGAGTTGCTCATCCTCGATCAGGAATTCTTGCCGCTAGTTGAGGACGTTCGCCGTAGCCGGTTAATGCTCGCTTGGGCCGATCCGGACGCGCCTAGCGACTTGGATTCGGTGGAGTCTTCGGTAGTGGGCAAGAGTGGCGCCGCTCAGGACGTCCCCGAACGGCACGGTGAAATCGTCATCTTCACCTCCGGTACCACTGGCCTACCAAAGGGCGCTAAGCGCAAGGAGCCGGACGACCTGAAACCGGTCTTGGCGTATTTCGGTGCTATTCCGTACAAGAGCAACTCGCCAGTGATTATTGCGGCGCCGTTGTTCCACTCTTGGGGCCTGATCAATTTGGGCTTTGGCCTGTCGACTTGCCCGACGATCATTTTGCGACGCAAGTTCAGCCCTGAACAGACGTTGAAGGACATTGACAAATACAAGGTCAAGGTTTTCATTGTGGTGCCGTTGATGTTGCAGCGGATGGTTCGCGCCGATCCTGACGTGGTTCGCAACACCGACGTCTCGTCGCTGGAGATCACCGCATCAAGCGGCTCGGCTCTGGCCGGCGACTTGGCGTTGCACTACATGGACATGTTCACCGACTCGATCTACAACTTCTATGGTGCGACCGAGACCGGCTGGATCACCATCGCAAGCCCGGCCGATCTTCGGGCCGCCCCGGGCACGGCCGGCCGAGTGCCGTGGCGCACCGTCGTCAAGGTCCTAGACCACGACGGCAACGAAGTGCCAACTGGTGACATTGGCGTCATCCACGTCGCAAACGACATGCCGTTCGGTGGTTACACCGATGGCCGCAACAAGGCATTCCACTCGGGCCTAATGGATTCGGGCGACCTTGGGTACTTCGACGAAGAGGGGCGACTGTTTGTTGCTGGCCGCGACGACGACATGATCGTTTCCGGTGGCGAGAACGTGTTCCCGCGTGAGTTGGAAGACTGCCTCATTGAGCACCCAGACGTCGCTGACGTGGTCGTAACGGGCATTCCAGACCCTGACTGGGGTCAGCGGTTGGCTGCGTACGTTGTGCTCGCCGATGGTGCTTCGATTTCGGCTTCGGCTCTGATCGATTACGCGAAGGACAACGTTGCTCGGTTCGCGGTTCCGCGTGGCGTCATGTTCATCGACGAATTGCCGCGTAACCCGACTGGCAAGGTGATGAAGCGCCAGCTCCCACCGTTCGCGACTTCAGTCTGAGAGATTCGGTATTTTCAAGACGCTACGAAGCGGTTCGACCATCTTGGTCGGACCGCTTCGGCGTTTTTGGCGCCCATAGGGCGAGGCCAGCCGAAGTTGTAGCTGAGTCTGCGAGACAATACCTGCCATGAGCATCGTCACGGGCATCGACGCCTTCCAGCGTCGACATCCCGTCGTCGGCTTCCCAATCGCGGTGATCTACAAGTTCTTCGACGATCAAGGCCCGTACCTTGCGGCGATCATGACTTATTACGCATTCATCGCGATCTTCCCGCTCATGTTGATCGCCACCTCGATCCTGGGCTTCTTCCTTCAAGACGATTTGGAGTTGCAAGAACGACTGCTCGACACCGCGCTGGGGCAGTTTCCGATCATTGGTGACCAGTTGGGACGCCCGGGGGCGATCACCGGTAGTACCTCGGCAATCATCATTGGTTCACTTGCGGCACTCTACGGCTCCTTGGGGGTGGGGCAGTCCACCCAGAACGCCGCGAACGTGGCGTGGGGGGTGCCGCGGAACAGCAGACCCAACCCGTTCCTGATGCGACTGCGCAGTTTGGCCGTGCTGGCCATCGGCGGCCTCGGCATCTTGCTGGTGGCGATCGTTCAGTCGGTGGTCGATAACCCGCACTTGGTCGGAATTCGAGACCTGCCCGACCTGAGCCTGGTCTCGCGGTTGATCGGGTTTGTGATCACCTGGGCCATTTTCATTTTCGTTTTCAAACTGATCAGTTTGGGGCGAGCCTCGTGGCGTTCAGTTTTGCCAGGGACGCTCTTTTGCGCACTTGGTTGGCAAGGTCTGCAGATCGCTGGTGACGCCTACGTGTCGAACGTGCTGACCCGGGCATCTTCAATGAACCAAACATTCGCGTTGGTCCTAGGTCTGCTTGCGCTACTTTTCACGCTGACGTCGATCATCGTGATCGGGCTGGAAATCAACGTGGTTCGGCGGCGACGGTTTTACCCGCGAGCACTGCTGACGCCATTCACCGACAATGTCTCACTGACTGCCGGCGACCGCCGCGCCTACGCCCAATACGCTCGGATGCAGCGACACAAAGGCTTCCAGACTATTTCGGTTGATTTCGAAGATGACTAGACTAGTTTGGTTGCTTCCGTTCGAAACGAAAAGGATTAGCGAATGCCTACCGGCAAGGTGAAATGGTACGACGCAGAAAAGGGCTTCGGCTTCTTGAGCCGCGAAGGCGGCGAGGACGTCTATGTCCGATCCGACGCCCTGCCTGCTGGTGTCAGCACGCTGAAGCCGGGCATGCGGGTGGAGTTCGGCATTGCGGCCGGTCGCCGCGGCGATCAGGCATTGCAGGTTCGGGTACTCGATCCCACCCCGTCGGTCGCCAAAGCGCAGGCGAACGCCTTGCGCAAAAGCCCCGAAGAGATGGTCGTCATTGTTGAGGACTTGGTGAACTTGCTCGACGGTTTGAGCCAGAGTTACCGCCACGGTCGCCACCCGGAGGGCAAGTCGGCCCGCCAAGTGGCGCAGTTGCTTCGTCGGGTCGCTGGCGACCTTGAGGGCTGATTCCGTTCCATCGGATTCACCCGACTTGGGTGTAGTAGGCCAAGTGGGAGACAATCGAGCCATGAGCAAGTCCACGATCGATACCGCGACCGCCGCTATTTCGGCGGCCTGCGCTGACGGCACGGTCGGCGAGTACCTCGAAACAGTTGAGGTCGCCCCGGGGCTAGTCGACGTGCTTTTTGGTTGCACAATGTCCGGCTATGTGGGCTGGTACTGGTCGGTGAGCGTATCGGTCCTAGACGATGCCGCCACGATCAACGACATTGTCTTGCTGCCCGCCGAGACTGCCGTGGTCGCGCCGCAATGGACTCCGTACCGCGATCGGGTGCGCCCAGGGGACCTAAACCCCGGCGACGTGATGCCGGTCGAAGAGGACGATATTCGACTCGTCCCAGCATGGTCTGCCGGAGACGGCGATCGCTCAGGTGTCGTGGATCGTCACTTCGCCCGCGAAATCGGGCTAGGTCGTGAGTGGGTGTTGTCGATCGAAGGGCGCGAGGACGCAGCCGACCGTTGGTTCGACGGCGAGTCCGGCCCGAGCGCGGCCATCGCGAAGCAGGCTCCCGGAGTTTGTGGCACCTGCGGTTTCTTGGTCTCGCTCGCCGGTGGTCTTTCGGACCGCTTTGGGGTGTGCGCGAACCGGATGGCCAATTCTGATGGGCGAGTCGTTGCCTTGGCCCACGGTTGCGGGGCGCACTCTGGGACTAGGCCGAAGCGCTCGGCCTCGGCTAGCAAACTCCCTGATCCGGCCTACGATTCGATCCGTGACGACGTCGAAGATTTCTGAGTCCTCGGCCTTGAAACCAATTATTTCTGGGTTAATTTTTGCGTCGGCGTCCAACCGTGGGGCTCGGCTCAGGGTCTGGTTCGGGAGCTGGCGCAGGTTGTTTCTTCGGCAAACTGACTTTGGGATTGGGCACTTTAACTTTCGGCACCTTTACCTTCGGTTCGGTTGGTTTCAGGCTCTCGGCCTTTGCAACTGCGCCCTCACCGGAGGCGCTTGCCTCGTCGACTGCGTCTCGGCGCCGCCGGCAGTATTCGATGCCCATCAGGCCAAGACCAAACCCAGCGATTGCGGCCCAAAGCCACCAAGTGCGGCCGTTCTCTTGCAGCGTTCCCCAGAACGGGATCAAGGCAACTGCGGCGATGCCCCACAGGATCGTGCCGATCGTCATCGTGCGCACGCCGTCAACGTCGAGGGGTTCGACTTCGGCAACCTTGTGCGTCTTGCGGCCGACCTCGAGCTCGGTGATTTCCGGTCGCCCCAAGTCGGGAATGCGAGAACGTTTCAATTTGGCCACAACCCAACGATAGCCCGAAGCCTGTTGCGGCAGGAGGCCTCATGAACCCCAAATACCGTCGGCTGCTCATTCCCGGACTGCTGTTAGCGCTGATTGTCGTAGTGGTCATCGCCTCGCTCGCGCAGAAGGCATCAGCCGAGGAGACGTCCCCTGGCTTGGTGCTGAGCGACCCTCGAATCACCGAATCAAGTGGGCTGGCGATCAGCCGAAAACATCACGACCTGGCCTACACCGTCAACGACTCTGGTGGCGCGGCCGAGATTTACGCGATTGACTTAACCAGCGGAAAGACAGTCGGCGTCACCAAGGTGGCCGCCGGTTTTCAAGATGTTGAAGCGTTGGCGCTGCACGCCGGAAAGCTGTGGATTGCCGACGTTGGTGACAATGCTGCCCGCCGGCTCACCACCACGCTCTACCAGATAAGCGAGCCTGGACGTGGCAATCGGACCGTCTCGCCCAAGCAGTATCGGATTGAACTTTCCGGCGGACCAGCCGATGTTGAAACCCTGCTGATCGACCCAGCCTCTGGTCAATTGCAGCTCGTTTCGAAGGGAATTTTTGGCGGCAACGTGTTTGCGGCCGATCCGGCAGATCTGCGAACCGGCCAAGTGGCGACCTTCAAGCAAATCGCCGACTCCGTCCCTGGCCTGGTCACCGATGGCGCCTACTCGCCAAACGGCTCGCAGGTTGCTTTGCTGACGTACCTGTCGCTCGTGACCGTCGATCCGCAAACTTGGCAGGTGGTCGGTAGCCAGCCGCTGCCAAAACTGGAACAACCAGAAACGGTCGACTTCCTTACCGAAACTCGGCTCCTGGTTGGCAGCGAGGGGGAGAACTCGCCGCTAAAGGAAGTCACTCTCGCCCCTAGCGACGCCAACGTCGAAACGGTCGCCACGTTGGACTCGGGCGAGGCAGTCGCCGACTCGACTAACACCAGCAAGACCGCCGCTCCAGCCAAGGAGATCGACACTGCTGCTGCGGCCGAATCGAAATTCTCGATCGTGGGGATCTGGCCGTTGTCGGTTGCGCTACTCGCCTTTGGCCTGGTCGTGCTTGTCGCGAGAGCGGTTCGGTCCAAGGCGGCCAGGCGCGGCTAAGGCGTACGGTGGGTCCATGTTGATTTCTTTGGAGGGCGGCCGCACGCCGCAGGTCGATGAGTCCGCATTCGTTGCCCCAAACGCCACCTTGGTCGGCTCGGTTGAGGTCGGCCCGGGCGCGAGCGTTTGGTACGGTGCGGTGCTTCGCGCCGACAACGAACCGATCGTCATCGGGCCGCGCAGCAACGTTCAAGACAACTGCGCCTTTCACGTCGACCAGGGCCGGCCGCTGACCCTTGGCGAGGGCGTCTCGGTCGGGCACGGGGCGATCATTCACGGCGCCACCATCGAGGATCACGTTCTGGTTGGCATGGGCGCCATCATCATGAACGGCGCGGTCGTCGGCGCGGAATCGTTGATCGCGGCCGGTGCGCTGATCTCCCAAGACGCGGTGATCCCGCCACGCTCACTGGTCGCCGGGGTGCCGGGCAAAGTCCGTCGCGAACTGTCCGACGAAGAAGTTGCTGGACTGCATCGCAACGCCGAAGTTTATGAAGGCCACCGCGACACCCATCGCGGCGGCACCGTCATCGGCTGACTAGCTGGAAAGTTCGCCGACGACGTAGTCGATGCAAGCGGTCAGGGCGCTCACGTCCTCGGGGTCGACTGCCGGATACATCGCGATCCGCAACTGGTTGCGCTTCAGGCCGCGGTAGCCGTTGACGTCGACAATGCCGTTCTCGCGCAGGGCGTCCTCAACGTCGGTCGCGGCGACACCTGCCAAGTCGATCGTGCCGACCACGAGCGAGCGTTCGACCGGGTTTTGGACGAAACAGGTTGCATAGTCGCTGGCATCGGCCCACTCATAGAGTCGCGCCGCCGAATCACTGGTCCGGCTGACCGCAAAGTCCAGGCCGCCGCCGGCGTTGAGCCAGTCGACTTGGTGCGCCATCAGGAACAGGGTCGCGATCGCCGGGGTGTTGTAGGTCTGGTTCTTGCGCGAGTTGGCGATCGCGGCCCCCAGATCGAGGAAGCCGGGGATGTAGCGGCCACTGGCTTTGATCTTCTCGGCGCGTTCGATTGCGGCCGGGCTCATCAACGCCACCCACAGGCCGCCGTCGGACGCGAAGGCCTTTTGCGGGGCGAAGTAGTAGACGTCGGTTTCGGCAAGGTCGACCGGTAGCCCGCCGGCACCACTGGTTGCGTCCGTCAGCATGATTGCGTCTGAGTCGACGCCCGCGGGGCGAACAACCGGAACCATGACGCCAGTGGACGTTTCGTTGTGTGCCGCGGCATAGGTGTCGACTCCGGCGGTCGCGTGGGCGACCGGGTGGGTGTTCGGTTCGCTCGCAATGATCTCTGGGTCGGCCAGAAACGGCGCCCGCGCAGTCGCGGTGGCAAATTTCTGGGTGAACTCGCCGTGGACTAGGTGCTGTGCACGATTCTCGATCAACCCAAACGCGGCCGCGTCGAAGAAGGCGTGGGCACCGCCGACGCCGTAAACAACCTCGTAGCCGTCAGGCATTGAAAAGAACTCGCCAAGTCCTTCGGTTAGTCGGCAAACCAGATTCTTCACTGGGGCCGACCGGTGCGAGGTACCCATCAGCGAGGTGCCAGTTTCGGCGAGGGCAACTAGCGCTGCCGGATCGATTTTTGACGGGCCGGAGGCGAATCGGCCATCGGATGGCAGGAGGTCAGCGGGAATGCGCACCGCTCTATTCTCGCAGTTCGACAAAGCTAGTTCAGCCGACCTGCTGGCCGATGAACATTGCGACTACAAAAACAGCTATGCACAGCAGGGCGAAGGCGATTATTTGTCTTGTGGACATGCACCCGATTATCCCTCCGAGCAGGGCGGCTAACATTCGAGCATGGCCCAAAACCAGCCCACGGTACCTCTAGCGGGTGGCGTCGACCACGATCAAGCGCAGTGGGAGAAGGCAACTGCCGCAGTTCTGCGCAAGAGTCGTCGGCTCGCCGAGGACGCTCCAGATTCTGCTGTTTGGTCCGCGCTTGCGACCACCACGTTGGACGGTTTGTCTGTTACCCCGCTCGGCACGGCCGAGTTAGTAGCCGATTTGCCAGAGACTGGCTTGCCGGGTCAAGCGCCTTACACGCGCGGCTCGGGTCTGGCCGACGAGGAGCTAACCGGCTGGGACATCCGCGGTTGGTTCACCGATCCGGCGACCACCGCCGACGACATCACCGCCGAACTTGAAAACGGCGCCAACTCGCTTTGGCTCACTGTCGGCCCGCGCGGCATCGCCGTCGACCGGTTGGCTGAACTGCTTGAGCCGGTTTTCTTGGATTTGGCGCCAGTGGTGCTGGAGGCTCCCGAGGACCCGATCGGGGCCGCTGAGGCGTACCTGGCGGTCTGCCGTGACAAGGGCACGGCCCCACATCGGGACTCGAACCTAGGCGTCAGTGGTTCTAATCTGGACTGGATCGTTCGCGCTGGCGAACTCGGCCGAGCGAACGGAATCCGCGGCGTAATCGTCGACGCCACGCGGGCACACGAAAAGGGCGCTTCGGACGTCCAGGAACTCGCTTGGTCGATGATGGTTGCGGTTACCTACCTGCGGGCGCTCGAAGCCGCCGGGTTCACCATCGACGAGGCCGCTGCCCAACTGGAGTTCCGCTACGCGGCCACTGATGAACAGTTCCCGACAATTGCCAAACTTCGGGCCGCTAGAACCCTGTGGAATCGGGTCGGCGAGTTGGCCGGTATTGGTGATCAAGCGCGTGCGCAACGTCAACATGTCGTCACTTCGCGACCGATGATGGCCCGGTACGACTCGTACGCCAACATGCTGCGCACCACGGTGGCCGGCTTTGCTGCCGGTGTTGGTGGTGCTGAGGCCGTGACGATCTTGCCGTTTGACGAACCGCTCGGCTTGCCGACGCCGTTTAGTCGCCGGATCGCCCGCAACACCTCGAGCCTGTTGATCCACGAATCTCACGTTGCCAAGGTGATCGACCCGGCCGGTGGTGCCTACGCAGTGGAGAAACTCACCGACGACCTCGCGATGGTTTCGTGGGAGTTGTTTGCTGAACTCGACGGCCTCGACGAATTGGACGGCCGCGCAGATCTGGATGCCGCGGCCGAACGTTTGGATCCGTTGATCGAAGCCGTCCGCGAAGATCGCGCCACCCAAATCGCGACGCGCGAGCGACCGATCACCGGCGTGAGCGAGTTCCCGAACTTGGCCGAAGAACTACCCGAACGCACGCCCTACCCGGTCGCCCCCGACGTGTTCCGCTACGCCGGCGACTTCGAGGCCTTGCGTGACGCGCCAGCAGCCAACCCGGTGTTCTTGGCCACGATGGGCACGGTTGCCGCCCATACGGCCCGAGCAACATTCGTCACCAACCTGTTTGCCGCCGGTGGAATCGCAGTCGGCGTCGCTGGGGCGACCGCTTCGGTTGCCGACGTGGTTGAGGCCTATCGCGAGGCCGGCACACCGCCGGTTGTTTGCCTGGCCGGTGCTGACGGCGATTACGCCGACTGGGGCGCTGTTCTGGTGACCGCCTTGCGTGAGGCCGGCGCTAGTCATCTCATCTTGGCTGGCAAGACCGATCTGGGCCAGGACACATCGGCTGCGGCGGGCCTAGACGCCTTAGCTTTCCTCCGACAGATGCGAGAGGTGCTCTCAGCATGAGTACTCCTAAGAGTTTCGCCGGTGAACCGTGGCAGTCGCCCGAAGGGATCGGGATCAAGCGGATTTACACCCCCGACGACCTGGCCGGCCTAGACGCGCTCAATACCTATCCCGGGCTCAGCCCGTTCCTTCGCGGTCCGTACCCGGCGATGTACACCACCCAGCCATGGACGATTCGCCAGTACGCAGGCTTCTCCACCGCCGAGGAGTCGAACGCGTTCTATCGTCGCAACTTGGCCGCGGGCCAAAAGGGTTTGAGCGTCGCCTTCGACTTGGCCACTCACCGCGGCTACGACTCGGACAATCCGCGTGTGGTTGGCGACGTCGGCATGGCGGGCGTGGCGATCGACTCGATTTATGACACTCGCACGTTGTTCGACGGGATCCCGCTCGACAAGATGAGCGTATCGATGACGATGAACGGCGCAGTGCTGCCGGTGCTGGCCCTTTATATCGTCGCGGCCGAGGAGCAGGGCGTCTCGCCTGAGCAGCTCACCGGGACGATCCAGAACGACATCCTCAAAGAGTTCATGGTCCGCAATACCTACATTTATCCGCCGGCGCCGAGCATGCGGATCATTTCGGACATCTTCGCTTACACCGCGGCCAAAATGCCGCGCTTCAACTCGATCTCGATTTCGGGCTATCACATTCAAGAGGCCGGAGCGACCAACGATCTGGAGTTGGCGTACACCTTGGCTGATGGCGTCGAGTACATCCGCGCTGGCTTGGATGTCGGCCTCGATATTGACGCTTTCGCACCCCGGTTGAGTTTCTTCTGGGCGATTGGGATGAACTTCTTCATGGAGATCGCCAAGATGCGCGCCGCCCGGGCGCTTTGGGCTCGCTTGGTCAGCGACTTCGATCCGAAGAACCCGAAGTCGACCAGTCTGCGAACCCACTCGCAGACGTCTGGCTGGAGCCTGACTGCGCAAGACGTGTTCAACAACGTCGGTCGTACCGCGATCGAGGCGATGGCCGCGACTCAGGGGCACACCCAGTCGCTGCACACCAACGCGTTGGACGAGGCGATCGCCCTGCCGACCGACTTCAGCGCCCGAATCGCTCGAAACACTCAACTCTTGCTGCAGCAGGAGTCGGGCACGACTTCGACGATCGACCCGTGGGCGGGTTCGTACTACGTGGAGAAACTCACGCACGATCTCGCGAACCGGGCTTGGGGCCACATCCAAGAGGTCGAAGCCGCCGGCGGAATGGCCAAGGCGATCGACGAAGGCATCCCGAAGATGCGCGTCGAGGAGGCCGCGGCCAGGACTCAGGCGCGCATCGACTCGGGCCAACAGGTCGTCGTCGGCGTGAACACCTACCGCCTAGACCAAGAAGACCCGCTTGACGTCCTCAAGGTCGACAACAAGGCCGTGCTGGCCTCGCAGTTGGCCAAGCTTGAGCGCCTGCGCGCCGAGCGTAACGCCGACGACGTCGAAGCGGCCCTGCAAGCGTTGACGAGGTCGGCTGAACGAGGCGCCAGCAAGGACGGGTCGCTGGACCAGAACCTGCTCAAGTTGGCCGTCGACGCCGCACGCGCCAAGGCGACCGTCGGTGAAATCAGCGATGCACTCGAGAAGGTCTATGGCCGCCACCAAGCGGTCATCCGTACGATTTCTGGTGTGTACCGAACCGAGGCCGGCAAGGCAGACAACATTGCTCGGGTCATTGAGGCCACCGACGAGTTCGAGCAGGCCGAAGGCCGGCGCCCCCGAATCTTGGTCGCCAAAATGGGCCAGGACGGCCACGATCGCGGCCAGAAGGTAATCGTCACCGCTTTTGCCGACATGGGCTTCGACGTCGACGTAGGTCCGTTGTTCTCCACGCCGGAGGAAGTTGCTCAGCAGGCCGTTGACGCTGACGTTCACGTGGTGGGCGTTTCGTCACTTGCCGCCGGGCACCTAACTCTCCTGCCGGCGCTGAAGTCCGCGCTCGCTGAACAGGGCCGTCCCGACATCATGGTCGTGATCGGCGGAGTTATCCCGCCAGATGACGTGGCGACCCTCAAGGAAATGGGTGCGGCAGAGGTGTTCTTGCCGGGCACTGTGATCGCCGATTCGGCGCTCGAATTGCTTCAAAAGCTTCGCCAAGCGGACAGCTGATTTCTCGTGGTTGATGTCGCCGAGTTGACCGCCGGTGTCCGTGCTGGTCAACGCGCCTCGGTGTCGCGCGCGATCACTTTGGTCGAGTCGCGCCGAGCTGACCACCGAGTCGCGGCTCGCGAGCTCCTCACCGAGTTGACTGCCGGTCCAGACTCCAAGGTCGGCCAAGCGGTTCGGGTCGGGATTTCGGGCGTGCCCGGAGTCGGCAAGTCGACCTTCATCGAGGCTCTCGGGGTTCACCTGACCGAGCGCGGGCATCAAGTAGGCGTATTGGCGGTCGACCCTTCTAGCGTTCGCACTCGCGGTTCGGTCCTTGGCGACAAGACCCGGATGGCGCGGCTGTCGGTGGACCCGAAGGCCTACATTCGGCCCTCGCCCAGTGCCGGCAGTCTTGGTGGTGTCGCCAGAGCCACGAGCCAGGCGATGACGGTGCTCGAGGCGGCCGGTTACGACGTTGTGCTGGTGGAAACGGTCGGGGTCGGCCAGTCGGAGATCACTGTGGCCGCCATGGTCGACACTTTCTTGTTCCTGACTTTGGCCAGAACCGGCGACCAACTCCAAGGCATCAAGAAGGGGATCTTGGAGATCGCCGACGTGATCACGGTAAACAAGGCCGACGGCGAGCGCGTCCGCGAAGCCGAAGTCACCGCCCGCGACCTCGCCGGGGCACTGCGGCTGGTTTATGCCGGTACCAAAGACTGGGTTCCGCCGGTACTCACCTGCTCGTCAATTGAAGGCACCGGCATCGACACCGTCTGGAGTCGGATCATTCGCCACCGCGAGTTCATGGGCCAGCGCGGCATAAGCGAAAAGCGCGCCGGACAGCAACTCGAATTCACTTGGGCGCTGGTGCGCGACGAATTGGAGCAGCGCCTGCGCACCGACCCAGGTGTTGCGCTCGTGCGCGAGAAAGTCAGTGCGCAAGTGCTGGCTGGTGAACTCGCCCCCGGAGCCGCGGCCGACGAGATCCTTCGGGCCTTCGACTCCTAACGAATGTGGCCGACGTCGAAACTGATTCGACGTCGGCCACAATCGTTAGGCGATGGGGTGGCGCTAACCGCCGATGCCTGCCCAGGCGGGGTTCCAACCCGGCACCTCGTCGGCGCGGCGGGCGGCCGGACCGATGTAGATCGCCGACGGGCGGATCAAACGACCGGTCTTGTACTGCTCGAGAATATGAGCACTCCAGCCAGCGGTCCGCGCCGAGGTGAACATCGCGGTGAACATGTTCGCCGGAATTTCGGCGAAGTCCAACACGATCGCGGCCCAGAACTCGACGTTCGTTTCCAAGACTCGGTCGGGGCGACGTTCACGCAACTCGGCCAAGGCAGCCTGCTCGAGTGCTTCGGCAACCTCAGCGCGCGGGGCGTTGAGTTCCTTGGCGGTGCGGCGAAGCGTGCGTGCACGCGGATCTTCGGCGCGGTAAACCCGGTGGCCAAAGCCCATCAGTCGCTCGCCGTCGTCGAGCAACTTCTTCACGTAGGCGCGCGCATCGCCGGTCTTTTCGACCTGCTCGATCATGTGCAGCACGCGAGAAGGTGCGCCGCCGTGCAATGGGCCAGACATCGCACCTACCGCGCCGGACATGGCGGCGGCCACGTCGGCGCCGGTGGAAGAAATCACCCGGGCGGTGAAAGTCGAAGCGTTCATGCCGTGTTCGGCGGCCGAGACCAAGTACGCATCAATTGCCTTGGCGTGGGCGGGGTTTACCTCGCCGCGCCAACGGGTGAGCATGCGCTCGACGATCGTGTCGCACTCGTCGATCTTGCTTTGCGGGACCATCGGTTTACCGAGTCCTCGAGCCGCCTGGGCAACATAGGAAAGCACCATGACGGCCGTGCGGGCGAGGTCTTCGCGCACTTCCTCGGGCGTCTCAATGTCGTACAACTGGCGCATTCCCCAGATCGGGGCCATCTGGGAGATGGCGCTCTGCACGTCGGCGCGGATATCGCCAGAGTGCACCGGAATCGGGAACGGCTCCGCCGGGGGCAGGCCCGGATCGTAGGAGCCATCGACCAGCAGGCCCCAGATCTTCTCGAACGGCACCCGGCCGACGAGGTCATCAATGTCGACACCGCGATAGCGCAGTGCCGAACCTTCTTTGTCGGGTTCGGCGATTTCGCTCTCGAACGCAACGACGCCTTCCAGTCCGTGATGCACCTGAGTCATAGGTCAATAGTGCCTTGTTCGTGGTTCGGGGTCACTATGGTGGCCCCCTGGTCGCTACCGTTGAGCTATGGCCGACAGCGATTTGGCGAAGATGCGCAGCGAATATGCGAGCACCGGACTGGACGAAGAAGCGGCCGGACATGACCCGGTTGCCTTGGCTAGGCGTTGGCTCCACGATGCGATTGCTGCGCGAGTCGACGAACCGAACGCGATGGCATTGGCTACGGCCACTGCCTCGGCAATACCCTCGGTCCGGTTGGTGCTGCTCAAAGGTTTGGACGAAAGCGGGGCAGTTTTCTTCACCAACTACGACTCTCGCAAGGGTCGAGAACTGGCCGAAAACCCCCACGCGGCCGCAGTGATGATCTGGCATCAGATCGGTCGCCAACTGCGATTTGAAGGTGCCGTCAGCAAATTGGCTCCGGCCGACTGCGACGAATACTTCACCTCGCGGCCGCTGGGTGCGCGAATCAGTGCGACCGCCTCCCCGCAATCACACATGGTGGCCGACCGGGCCGAACTGGAACGCCGCTGGAGTGAGGCCGAGTCAGCTGGGGTGGCTGAATCTCGGCCAGCTGGTTGGGGTGGTTACCGGATCGCGATCGAGGCGTTCGAGTTCTGGCACGGTCGCGAAGACCGACTCCATGACCGGATCCGATTCTCTAAAGACGGCGATCACTGGACCCGAGAGCGGCTCGCGCCCTAGCGATTCTCAGGCAAAGCCGTTTGGGTTCTGCGACTGCCAGCGCCAAGAGTCGGCGCAAGCTTGTTCGATCGACTTGTGCGCCTGCCAGCCCCAGTCGCGCAGCGCCTTCGAAGCATCGGCGTAACAGGACTCGACGTCGCCTGCTCGCCGCCCAACAATGCTCAGCGGGACCTTCTGGCCGGCGGCCTTCTCGAACTCGGACACCAGTTCCAAGACCGAGGTGCCGTGGCCGGTGCCCAAGTTCACGGCCGCGAAGCCAGGTTGGCAGTTCTCTAGCGCAGCTAGGTGTCCGTCGGCCAAATCGATGACGTGGATGTAGTCGCGCACGCCGGTGCCGTCGGGCGTGTCGTAGTCGTTTCCGAACACCGAGAGTTGCGCTAAGCGACCGGCCAGAACCTGGGTTATGTACGGGGCGAGATTGTTTGGAATGTTGCGGGGGTCTTCGCCGATTCGCCCAGACTCGTGGGCACCAATCGGGTTGAAGTAACGCAACGAGACGAACTCCCAGGGGGTGGGTGAACCGGCCAGGTCGGCGAGCATCCGCTCGATCACGAACTTCGTTTGCCCATACGGGTTGCTGATGTCGACGCCTACCGGGTCGGTCTCGACAATCGGCAGCGATTGCGGGGTGCCGTAGACGGTCGCCGAAGAACTGAACACGAGCCGGCGAACGTTGTGTCGATCCATCGAGTTGAGCAAGGTGGTGGTCGTGCCGAGATTGACCTGCCAGTAGCGCAGCGGTTCGACAACCGACTCGCCAACTGCCTTTAGGCCGGCAAAGTGGACGACAGCTTGGGGCGCAAACCCGGACATGAGTTCATCAAGCAAGTCCTGATCGCGCACATCACCGATGGTCAGGGGCGCGGGCTTTGCGGTCAACTCGCTGACTCGCTCAAGTGAGACTGCCGAACTGTTCGAAAGGTCATCGATGACGTGAACTTCGTGGCCGCGCTCAAGCAGGCGAAGGACGGTATGGCTGCCGATGTAGCCGGCGCCGCCGGTAACGAGAATTCTCACTCGTGAAGCCTAGCCGGGGTGGCCAGACCGAATCCGCAGCGAATCGGTTGACCTAAGACCGATCAAGGACGAACTTGCTCGACTTGTCTGACCTGGCGATACCGAATTTCCGGCGCAAAATCGAGCGTCGGGTCAGGCGCACCGTCCCGGCCTCATACGGGATCGGAATGTCGTACCAGTGGCCGGCCACTTCGATGACGATGCTTGGCTGGAACGAGCCAACTGGCAACGAATCTGCCGAAAACCGAAGCACATAGGTGCCAGCCGAGGGGTCGATTTGGGCATCGACCTCGCGGCCACCTTCGGGGACCTCGTCAAAAACCTTCGTTGTGCCCTTGCCTGCAACTTCGACTAGGCGACCGCGAAAGTTCACGGCTCCTTCGATTAGGGCGGTGCCACTCAACTCAACAATCGATTCATTGATCTTGAGTGTTGCCGGTCGCAATAGTTTGCTGATCCACCGAGTCGGCGTATCGGTCGTGATTTCATACCCGGATCTAGCCGCAGAGGACAGATCGAACCCTGGGAATCCCAGGTAGAAGCAATCATCGGTGGCGAACAACTTGACCGGTCCGGCACCTGGGCCGATTGCGCTCAAAGTCGAACCGATCTTTTCTTCATCGCGTTCGATGGCGGCAAGGACTACAAGCCGGTCGCCCACCCGCATTGAGTTGAGCATGTTTTGGGTAAGGAACCGGTCGGCAAGGTCAGCGATCTGATCGAACACGAACTCGCGTTCAGTTTCCTCGCGCAACGGGAGGTTGTCGCGCAAGTCGGCAACGATCGTGTTGTCGAACTGGCGCTTCATCACGTGGTCGCGACGCGGTCCGGGCTCGATGCAGTCGGCGATCGTTTCCATCACGGCCGTCGTCGCGGCGTAGGCCTCGGCGGCCTTAGCGGTATAGGTGACATTCGAACGGTCGGCACGCTCACGGGCGTAATAGACCGCGCCATCGCCGATCATTGAGATTCTGCGCGCGTTGACCATGGCGGTAATCGTGAACGGCTGGTCGCAGCGCTGGCGAAGGTCGACGCGGTAACGCAGGCCGAGTTCCTCGATCATCGACCGGCGAAACATTTTCGTGTTCGCGATCGCGTAGGGCAGTCGCGATGAGTACAAGTCCATGTCGCGAACTCGGCCCTGGCTATAAACGCCAACAGGCAACTTGCGGTCGCCAAGGGCGGTCATCTTGCCGAAGATTACATCCGAATCCCACTGGTCACCATGCTCGACCAGGACAGCCAACGCGTCTTCGGCCAGCAAGTCATCTGAGCCAAGGAAGAAAACCCAGCGGCCAGTTGCGTGGTCTAGACCAACGTTGAATGGAACCGATGGCGTCCCGGAGTTCTCTTGGTGGATCGCGACGACATTGTCTGGGTGCTTCGCGGCGAACGCGTCGATTATCTGGTCGCTGCCGTCAGTCGAACCGTCATCGACCAAAATGACTTCGATTGCGTCAAAACCGATCGACTGTTGCTCCAGCGAATGCAGCGTTTCTGACAAGTAGTCAAACGTGTTGTAGACCGCGATGATGACACTGACGGTTGGACTCATGGTGGTCCAACTTTAGGGGAGTGGGCCCAGCGCCGAGCCGAGCATCGGGCCAAGAAGTCTGGAGTAGTCGGCCGAAAGGTGGCTGTAGTCGCGAAAGACGATCACGTTGCCGACCACGGCCGGGCAAACCGCGTCGGTACAAAGCCAGTCGGTCAGGTCGATCACTTTGATCCCTTGGCCAGCGGCCGCCTCGGCGTAAAGGTCTGGAACCATCGCATCCGAACGGCTTAGCGAACATTTCGCTACCGAGTCGGTGGCGGCCAAACAGTCGGTGGCGTTCTTCTTGTCTTTGACTAGTGGGACGTCACGAATGACTTGGAAATCGATGTTCGCGGACTTAAGTTGGCGGTCGATCTGGTCGAACCCAGCCGCGAGCGCGGCGCTGCCGGTTTGCCCTGCCGAATCGGTCCAGCCATAGGCGCTGGAGAAAGCCGAACTCACTACGAGAGAAAGTCCCTCGTCGGCGGTGAGTTTCTTGAGCACTTCAGCGTTGGACTTGGCGCATCTGGCGTAACGGGTGGGCGGCTCGGCAGGAAGCGTTCGTTCAGCAGAAGTAAATGGACAAGAAGATCGCGTGTAGGTGACCACTTCGACCTGGTTCTTCTTTCCCCACGCGTCCAACGCGCTGAACCAATGAGTTGTGTGCGAATCGCCAACTGCCGCGATCCGGGCTCGAGGGTTCGCGCCTTCACCAAGGTGGCAGGAGCGAATTTTCAGTTCGTCAAGACTGGACTGGCAGCCGGGGAAAACTGGATTCACATTTTCTGCGGCCACGGTTTCTGGACTTGCCAGTAGGGAATCTAACGAATCGCCAAGATCGCAATTGCGCTTAGGGTCCAGAGCGGCCGGGCCAAGGCATCTCTTTTTGGTCGCAAGGATTTTGGCTGCTTCTAACCGGTCGGCTTTTAGGTTGCGCTCGTGTTGGAAACTGAAAACATACGTGGCGCCGGCCACCAGCGCCATCGCCGAAACTGAGGCGATCACGGTTCGGTAGCGTCCGGCGGTTAGCAACTGGCCAGATCGCAACGGCTCTTCAATCCAACGAGTGGAAGCCCATGAAAGCAGCAGCGTGAGCACGACGATTGCTGCGCGATCGAGTGCGCCAACCTCACTGCCAGAAAGCTGAGGCCAGATAACGATCAACGGCCAGTGCCACAGGTAGATGGCATAGGAGTAGTCACCAATGAACACGGCGCCACGCGTCGACAGGAGTCGCCCTGGTGACCAACGCGACTGGCTCGAACCGGCTCCTATGGCTACCGCGGTTCCAAGGACCGGCACGAGGGCCAGATATCCGGGAAAGGCTGTTGCATGGGAGTAGGTGAGCGCGGCGAATCCGATTGCGGCCAGGCCGAGCCACCCCAGCAGGGCCCCGAACTTGATCCGTGGGGCTAGGGCGAGCAGGCCGCCGATGCCGAACTCCCACATTCGGGTCCCGGTGTCGAAATATGCGTGACCGGCATTGGTGTTGGTGGCGATCACTGACCAAGCAAATGACATGACGGTCACGAGCGAAATTGAGGAGATCAGTACAACCCGCGTTGGTGCCGTTTTCCGAAAACGGTGAGTCAAAAGCAGCACGACCACCAACAGCAACGGCCAAAAGACATAGAACTGTTCCTCGACAGACAACGACCAATAGTGCTGGACGAGCGTCGGCGTGTTTCCCAAGGCCGAATAGTCGACGGAATCGCGAGCTAGGGCCCAGTTCTGCACATAGAACGTGCTGGCAAGGATCTCTCTGAACGTCTGCTCCCACATCGTGGCGGGAATGAAAAAGCGGGTGAGAACTAAACAAACCGCTAGGACAAGCAGTGATGCCGGTAAGAGTCGGCGGGCTCGCCGTCCCCAGAACTCGCCCAGTTTTAGTCGGCCGTCGCGTTCTAGACCCCGAGCAATATGAGAGGTGATTAGGAAACCCGAGATGACGAAGAAAACGTCGACGCCGACATAACCGCCAGAAAATGCCGAGAGTCCGAGGTGGTAGAGCACCACAGCAGAGACCGCGATGGCACGTAGGCCTTGGATCTCTGGTCGTATCCGATGGTTGTTTGGCTGAGTTTTGTTCATAGATTCAAAAACTGAAGATGGTCTCGACTGCGCCCTAGAGTCAACGATTTTCCGTGCCCGAAAGGTCTGGCGGAGTCAACAGTCACTTCGGACAATCTACAGGTTCCATTTTTCCGCGCCTGTGGCACTTGGGCTAGGGTTTGCTCGTGCCTTCAGACCCGACTCGGCCCCACGTTTTGTACGTTTGCTGGGGATTCCCGCCAAGCCGTGGAAGTGGCGTCTATCGGGGGCTCGCCACCGCGAACACCTTGGCCGACCTCGATTGCGATGTCACCGTCTTGACCGCAGACCGCGAGATGTTCATTAGAAGCACCGGCATCGACGAGTCGCTGGAAAAACTAGTTGACCCTCGGATAAAGATCGTTCGGGTCAAATTTGAGTGGCCCGAAACTGAGCGAGACATCAGTCAATGGCCGCTTGAACGCGCGAAAGATCCGGCGGGCTGGCTAGCGAACTGGAACCGTGAAGCCGAGGCGACATTCCCTGAAGCGCGCTACGGAGCGTGGCTTCCGGGCATTGTTGAGGCCGCCGACGAAATCCATCGGCAATCCCCGATCGATCTGGTCGTGGCGACCGCCAACCCAAACGTTGATGCGGCGGTTGGTCTACACCTATATGAAACCGCCGGTGTGCCGTATGTGTATGACCAACGTGACGCTTGGTCGCTGAACGTTTTGACCGAGTTGATTGACCACCGCCAAGACACGCTACCGGCAAAAATGGAGAAGCGCCTGATCGAATCTTCAATGGAATCGTGGTTTGTGAATGACGCGATCCGAGATTGGTACCGCCAGACGTATCCGCAGGCTTCGTCGAAAATGCATTCGGTGATGAACGGCTACGACCCGGACTTTTCGCCAGCTCCTAACCTGCTGCCTGCAGATCCTGCTGAGCAGTTGACGGTCGGCTATCTAGGCACAATCACTCCGCAAGTGCCACTGGCGGAGACGCTGGAGGGGTGGGTTCAAGCCCGGGAGACGGACCCGCTAGTGGCATCGGCCAAGTTGGAGTTTTACGGAAACCTTGGGCATTTCGCGAAGGCCGGCTCGAATGAGCGACGGCTACTTCAAGGTGCGGCGCCATATGGCGTCCACTATGGCGGGCC
>JAKPAQ010000622.1 GCA_029779385.1 Actinomycetes bacterium
GGCGCCCCCAATGAGGGTGTCGTTACCGGCGCCGCCATCGAGGACGTTGTTGCCGGCGTTGCCGGTGAGGTTGTCGTTGAAGCCGCTGCCGGTGAGGTTCTCGATGCTGATCAGCGTGTCGGAACCGGAACCGCCGGTGGCCTGGGCTCCCGCGGTCACCAGGCTGACGGTGACACCGGCGCCGGCAAAGGCGTAGGAGACAGTGTCGGTGCCGGTGCCACCGTCGATGACATTGTCGCCGTCACCTGCGTAGATCAGATTGTCGAGACTATTGCCGGTGCCGTTCGCGGTACCGGCAGCGACAAGGTTGAGGTTCTCGACGTTGGCGCCGAGGGTCAGTGCAGTCAGATAGCTGATGACCAGATCTGTGCCCCCAGCGGCCGCTTCCGTATAGCTATCGCCCGCATCTTCGATGAGGTAAATGTCGTCGCCTGCGCCACCTGCCAGATTGTCGTCGCCACCCGCACCGTCGAGGACATCGTTGCCATCGCCACCGGTAATCGCATCGGCGAATGGCGACCCACGCAGGATGTCCCCCGCTGCGCTACCGTTGAGAACCACCGACGCCACTGGCGGCGGGCTGTCATTATCAAGAATCGTGGCAGTGGCAATCGCGTTACCCAGAGTCGCGTTGATCGGGCTGACGAGTTGCAGGGTGAAGGCTTCCTGCGCTTCGACCGCGACGTCATCCATAGTCGTCAACCTGACGACCTTCAACGTTTCACCCGCCGCAAATGTCAAGGTGCCCGACTGACCTTGAAAGTCACTCGAGTTGGCTGTTCCGGCGACGGTCTGGTAATTGACCTTGACGACGCTCGAGCTTGGCGCGCTGAGCGTAACCAGAAAATCCACATAACCTGGCCCTTCAACCGTCAGCACATTCCTGAGATCCAAAATCGGCGATACGACTGGCGTGCTGTCGTTGCCGTTGATGAAGACGTGCCCCCGGCCGTCTCCGACCGTCGCGCCTGTCGCGCTGGTCACTGCAATGTCGAAGACTTCGGTGGGTTCGGTCGCGAGATCCTTGAGTATGCCGACGGTGACCATCTTGGCCGTTTCGCCGGGCGCGAACCCGACCGTCCCGGCCGGGAACACCGTGAAATCCGAGCCGGAAACCGCTGTCGCAGCCTGCACGGCGTAGGTGATCGTCACCTCTCCGAGGCTTGGTCTATCGAGGATTAGCGCGACTTGCACCAACCCGGACGCTTCGTCAACCACGGCATCGCCAACCCGCAGCACCGGCGTTCCGGATGTTGCGTCGTTGTCGATGATCGTCGCAGTCGCCGTGTCGCGCGCAATCGTCGCGGTGGCACTCGCACCGGAGAGGTACAAGGTGAAGTTCTCGGTCGGCTCCGCCGCAGTGTCGTTGGTCAGCGTCACGCGCACCGTCTTGACCATCTCGCCAGCGGCAAAGGTCAGTGATCCCGACTGCCCGACGTAGTCACTGCTGTTGGCCGTCCCGGCATAGGTCTGATAGTTGACCTTGACCGTCCCGGTGTTCGGTTGATCGAGTCGCACCAGAAAATCGGCGTAGGTCTGGCTCTCGCCAACCACAATGTCGTCCACCGAAATGTTCGACGTGCTCACCGGCGCTGCATCGTTCTCGGCAATGATCGCCGTCCCCACCGGATCGAGCGCCGTCGCGCCGCTCAGCGCCGAGAGAACGAGGTTGAACGCTTCCGACGATTCACTCGCGGTGTCGTTCAGCAAGGTCACCTTGACCGTCTTGGCGGTCTCGCCCGCGGCAAAGCTGAGACTGCCGCTCGTCGCCACGTAGTCGGACCCGGCCAGCGCCCCACCGTTCTGCGTCGCGTAGCTCATCGATACGACACCGGTCGACGGCCGATCGAGCGTGATCACGAACGTCGCTTCCTT
>JAKPAQ010000395.1 GCA_029779385.1 Actinomycetes bacterium
GCGAAAGATCGCCGAACTCGCCCAGACGGGTCGAGTCCAAGGCATCAGCGACTTGCGCGACGAGTCCAGTGATCGGGCCGGCCGCCGCATCGTGATCGAGATCCGTCGCGACGCGGTTGCTCGGGTCGTGCTGAACAACCTTTACAAGCACACCGACTTGCAGACGAACTTCAGCGCGAACATGCTCGCGATCGTCGACGACGTGCCGCGCACGTTGACACTCGACGGGTTCATTTCGCACTGGATCCACCACCAGATCGAAGTCATCCGTCGTCGCACCGAGTACCGCTTGCGCAAGGCCGAAGCCGAAGCCCACATTCAGCGCGGTTTGGCTAAGGCGCTGGATCAACTCGACGAAGTGATTGCGCTGATCCGCCGCAGTCCTACGGTCGAGGAAGCACGTCAGGGTTTGATTGCGCTGCTGGACATCGACGAACTACAAGCCAACGCAATTTTGGACATGCAGTTGCGCAAGTTGGCGGCTCTTGAGCGCCAGAAGATTTTGGACAAGTTGGCCGAGTTGGAGTTGGCGATTGCCGGTTTCAAGGAGATCTTGGCCAGCGAGGCGCGCCAACGCGAAATCGTTTCCGAAGAACTCACCGCGATTGTCGAAAAGTACGGCGAGGACCGCCGCACGCAGATCATCGCCGCCGATGGTGACTTGTCCGATGAGGACTTGATTCCGGACGAAGAAGTCGTCATCACCATCACCAAGGGTGGTTACGCCAAGCGGACCAAGACTGATCTATACCGGGTGCAGAACCGCGGCGGCAAGGGTGTTCGCGGTGCGTCATTGCGCGGTGAGGACGTGGTCGAGCACCTGTTCTCCACCACGAGTCATCACTGGATCTTGTTCTTCACGACCGCCGGTCGGGTCTATCGGGCGAAGGCGTACCACTTGCCTGAGGCGGGTCGAGACGCTCGCGGTGGACACGTGGCCGGCTTGTTGGCGTTCCAGCCTGATGAACAGATCGCGCAAGTGTTGGCGATCCGAGATTACGAGCAGGCGCCGTACTTGGTCTTGGCGACCAAGCACGGTCTGGTGAAGAAGACGCGGTTGGGCGACTACAACAGTCCGCGCCAGGCCGGCGT
>JAKPAQ010000414.1 GCA_029779385.1 Actinomycetes bacterium
GTCGACTCGTCGTAGACGACCGCC
This sequence comes from Actinomycetes bacterium, assembly GCA_029779385.1. Next base: position 25 of record JAKPAQ010000414.1, read on the forward strand.
TCAGCGTCAGGTTCGGTGCTGTCGCCAGATTCTGGATGCGGCTCGGCGTGCGGGGCACTCGCGTCAGCGGCCGGCTCGACCGCAGCCTCATCGAGGATCGACTCAGCGGCCGGCACCTCGGCGGCGGGCTCTTCAGCAGCGGGCTCCTCAGCCTGCTCAGCCACTGGATCTGGCTGACCGCGCTTGACCGATTCGAGCAGCAACTGCGCAACATCGAGGACTTCGACGTTGAGCAGCGACTCGTCCTCGGACTGGCGAGCGGTGAGGCCGTCAGAGAGCATGACGCGGCAGAACGGGCAACCAACGGCGATCTTTTCGGCGCCGGTGCTGATCGCCTCGTCGGTGCGGTTGACGTTGATGCGCGAACCGAGGGTTTCTTCCATCCACATGCGAGCGCCGCCGGCACCACAGCAGAACGAACGCTCGTTGCTGCGTTCCATCTCGACGTACTCAGCACCGGTAGCGCCAACGAGTTCACGCGGCGGTGTGTAGACCTGATTGTGGCGACCAAGGAAGCAGGGGTCGTGGTAGGTGACCTTTTGCGCTTCGTCGGCCGGCGGTGCGATCGGCTTGAGTTTGCCTTCGCGAACGAGTCGGTTCAGCAACTGGGTGTGGTGGACGACCTCAAGTTCGAGACCGAACTCCTTGTACTCGTTCTTGAGCGTGTTGAAGCAGTGCGCGCAAGTCGAAACGACCTGCTTGACCTTCATCTCTTCAAACACCGCGACGTTCTCCATCGCCAGTTGCTTGAACACGATCTCGTTGCCGGCACGACGGGCTGGGTCGCCGGTGCAGGTTTCGCCATCGCCCAGCACGGCAAAATCGACGCCAGCGATGTTCAACAGTTCGGCCACCGCTTGAGTCGTCTTCTTGGCGCGGTCTTCGTATGCGCCAGCGCAACCGACCCAGAACAGCCAGTCAACTTCGTCGAGCGACTCGACGTCGACGCCAACCTGCTTGACCTCGAAGTCCAGGCCTTCGGTCCACTTCGTGCGGTCGCGCGGGTTCATGCCCCACGGGTTGCCCTTGCGTTCGAGGCCCTTGAAGATGTTGTTCAGTTCGCCGGGGAAGTTCGACTCGACCAGCACCTGGAACCGGCGCATGTTGTCGATGTGATCGACGTGTTCGATGTCGACCGGGCACTGCTGGACGCAAGCGCCACAGTTCGTGCAGGACCACAACACGTCCGGATCGATGACACCGAAGAGGTCTTCGCTGCCGATAAGCGGGCGCTCGAGCTCGCGCTGCTGCTCCTCGGTGAGGGTCGCCGGGTCGGCGTCGAGCAGCGGGATCTTGGCGTAGGCGTGCTCGCGCAGACCCATCATGAGAAGTTTCGGGCTGAGCGGCTTTTCGGTGTTCCAAGCCGGGCACTGGCTCTGGCAGCGACCACACTCGGTGCAGGTGGTGAAGTCGAGCAGGCCCTTCCAGCTGAAGTCTTCGACCTTGCCGACGCCGAGCTTTTCGAACTCTTCCTCGTCAAGGTCTTCCATCGTTTCGAGGTCGAGCGGAGCGCCGCCAACGTAGAGCGGAACCAGCGCGCCAAGAGCGGTGCTGCCGTCGGCTTCACGCTTGAAGTAGATGTTGAACCAAGCGGTGAAGCGGTGCCAAGCAACGCCCATCGTCAGGTTCTTGCCGATCACCATCAGCCAGATGGTTGCCGACAGGACCTTGATCAACGCGATGATCGTGATCGTAACTTCGAGGCCGTGCTCGTCTAGGCCTGACCACAGCGTCGAGCCGATCCAGGCGGTTGTGGGGAAGTGGAAGGTGCTGGCGTGCGGGTCGCCTTGCAGGTAGAGAAGTTGGTATTCGGCGCCACGGATCAAGAGGCCGGCGGCGCACTCAAGCGCGACCATCGACTCGACGAAGTACGCCTGACCGAAGCGCGAGCCGTAAAAGCGACTCTTCTCGCCTAGCTTGCGGGGATGGTTCTTCTGGCGGATCCAGATTAGGACGGCGAAACCGATCAGGCCGAGCCACGCGATCGCTTCAGTTACCCACTCGAAGAGGAAGAAGTGGCCGATGATCGGCAGCACGAGGTGCGGGTTCCAGACCTGCAGGTATGCCGTGGCGACTGCGGAACTGAGGATCAGGAAGCTGAAGAAGATGGCCCAGTGCATGATGCCGATCCAGTGCCACTGCAACATGCGAGTGTGGCCGAGTGTCTCGACCAGCATGTTCTTCAGGCGGGCCTTCGGGTTCTCGTTGCGACCATAGGCCGGTGCTCCAGCGCGGATAACGCCGAGCATTCGCTTGATTCCGGGTGCTAAGTAGTACACCGCCAGCGCTGTGGCGACGAGTGTCGTCACCCCAGCGAACACGTTGATCGGGTGCATGCTTGATCCTCTCGCGGTAAAACCGTTGGATTGACCCTATTGCGCTCTGTTATCAAGCGCTGACTAAGGCAAGCCAAATGTTCCGGGCTATGTTACCTGTCAGTAGCTGTTGAGTTGTACGGCAGCAGCG
>JAKPAQ010000418.1 GCA_029779385.1 Actinomycetes bacterium
GATCATGGTCGCCAAGAGAGCTGTCGTCAGCGCGAGCACTACGGTCAAAATGATCGAGAACCAGCGCGTGCCAAACACGAAGTAGCCGAACGCGCCCGCCAAAGCAGCAGTAAGGACGAAAACGCCAAGCAGCAGCAAACCGATCTTCGGCTGGGTCTGCTTGGTCATCCGGTACGCCTGGCGCAACTGCGCGATGCGTCCGGTCGGTACTGGGGCGGCGGGGGTAGACATGATCTCGATTCTACGTCAGGCCCGAGCGGCCATGGCTTGCTGGTAGAGCCGGCCGGCTCGGTAGGACGACCGCACCAAGGGGCCGCTCATGACCCCGGAGACGCCGATTCGGTCTGCCTCGTCTTTGAGTTCGACGAACTCCTCGGGCTTGACCCAGCGCTCGACCGGGTGGTGGCGGGTCGACGGCCGCAAATACTGGGTGATGGTGATCAGTTCGCAGCCGGCCTCGAACAGGTCGCGCAGCGCCTGGCTGACTTCCTCGCGAGTTTCGCCCATCCCCAAGATCAGGTTCGACTTGGTGACGAGGCCGTAGGCGCGCGCCTGCGTCAACACGTCAAGCGAACGCTCATAGGTGAACGCGGGTCGGATCCGTTTGAAGATCCGCGGCACGGTCTCGAGGTTGTGGGCGAGCACTTCGGGCCGCGAGGAGAAGACCTCCTCAAGTAGTTCGGGCTTGCCGTTGAAGTCGGGGATCAGATTCTCGACGCCGGTCTGCGGATTCAGTTCGTGGATCTTGCGTACGGTCTCGGCGTAAAGCCACGCGCCGCCATCTGGCAGGTCGTCGCGGGCGACGCCGGTGATGGTCGCGTACTTCAACTCCATCGTGCGAACGCTCTCGGCCACGCGGCGCGGCTCGTCACGATCGAGCGGATCAGGTTTGCCGGTGTCGATCTGGCAGAAGTCACAACGGCGGGTGCACTGTTCGCCACCGATCAGGAAGGTCGCCTCGCGGTCTTCCCAGCACTCGAAAATGTTGGGGCAGCCGGCCTCCTGACAGACGGTGTGCAAGCCCTCGCTCTTGACCAGGCTCATCAGTTCGCTGTACTCGGGCCCCATCTTGGCGCGGGTCTTGATCCAAGACGGCTTTTTTTCGATGGGGGTTTCGGCGTTGCGTGCCTCGATGCGAAGCAGTTTGCGACCTTCAGGAGCAATCGTCACGCCCCCCAGCCTACGCCGCTAACCGGACCAGCCAAGTCGCGGACGCTGGCCGAACAGTTAGCGCAGTTGAACGCCGACGTGTTCGACGCGTTCGATATCGGATGTTGGCTCGTAGGGCTGCCACGAAAGCAGGTCGATCAGCTGGCGCTGAACCGCCGGGAGCACCTCGTCGGTGGTGACGTCGCGGCCGAGTTCGGCGGTCATCGAAGTTACTCCCGCGTCGGCGATTCCGCACGGCACGAACCGGTCGTACCAGCTCAAATCCACATCGCAGTTCAGGCTGAAACCGTGCATGGTGATGCCGCGAGATACCCGAATCCCGATCGCCGCAATTTTGCGTTCACCGCGGCCATTGCCGCCTGCCAACCAAACACCCGAACGGCCCGCCACTCGGCCGGTCGTCAGCCCGAACTCGGCCAGCGCGCGGATCAATGCCTCTTCGACGCGGCGAACATAATCCACCACGAGCACATGCGAGGGCAGTTTGGTGATCGGATAGCCAACGAGTTGACCCGGCCCGTGGAAGGTGATTTTTCCGCCGCGGTCCACATCGATCACGGCCGTGCCGTCGGTCGGTCGTTCGTGTGGCTCGGTGCGTTTGCCGGCCGTGTACGTGGGCGGATGCTCCAGCAGCAAGGTGGTGTCTTCAACCTGATCGGCAGCGCGTTTGGTCAAAAGTTCACGCTGCATCGCCCACGCGGCCTCATAGTCGACCGGGGATTGAAAGACTTCGAACTGCACGAGATCAGCCTACGCCTGTGGACATCGTCGGCGCGGTGGGCGCAAAGGCGACACCCTGACGGTCATGGACTGGGTGATTCAGCTTGTCGCGTTGCTTGCCCTACTCGACCCGAGCACGAAACCGTGTGCGGCACTTACCGCCGCCGACCAACTGCGCGAATCGGCTTGGGCAAACGCAGATTCGGTGCTGCTCTCGTCGCTGTATCTGGCCGAATCGGCTGACGTGACCGCGTTGGCGAGATACGAAGCTAGGGGACTGGTCGTTCGCGGCGTACGACAGATCCGAGCCGAGTGCCGCGATGCCGGCAACTCGGCGGTAGTCGTCGAACGGCTAGGTAGGTCTGTGGCCGTTGACGTTCAGGGTCGGGAACGAAAACTGCCGGCCGGCGGGTGGACTAGGCGAAAAGTCACTTGGCAGTTCGATGGGCGATACAAAATCGCGGAGATCGCCGAGTTGGGCCCGCCGAAGGCATAGCTCGAAGTCTCTAGTCTCGGCCGAAAATGGACTTGAGTGACCGGTTTAGCCCCAAGAGTTGGCCCGGGGCCTTTCGGTAAACCTCGGTGCGCAACCGGTCATAAATCTTGGTCGCCGACTGCTCCGGTTCGAAGACGCGACCGAGCCTCGTCATCTGCGCGGTCGCGCTCTCGATGCTGTCGTAGAGGCCTGCCCCCGAGGCGGCCAAGATGGCAGCGCCGACCGCTGAGGTTTCGGCCG
>JAKPAQ010000441.1 GCA_029779385.1 Actinomycetes bacterium
CAGAACTGGCCGTAAACGTCATACGACCACGCGCCGTCGCCGCTGATATCGCCCTTCATGCCAAGCACGATGCGATAGTCGGTGTGACGCAGATCGTCGATGCGGCCACCGCCTTCGACGTTGCGGCGACCGATGTAGACCGACTGAATCGTCGAGGTGCCGGCATTGGCGCCGCAAAGCGCCGACTGCTGCGCAGCCGACATCAGCGGGTTGTTGCAGTTTATGAAGAAGTCAGTGCCATAGAACGCACCCGACGGCGCGATCTGCGCACGGGTGTGGTCATCCATGAACATCACTTCAAGGTAAGGCTTGAAGTTTTCATTGATTTCATAGTTGGCAAAGGCACCGGCGGTCCAGCGCTCATCCGGACGCTGGAAATAGTTGTACGGGTTGAAGTTGAACCCGTCGCGAGCCGAGCTGTAGGTGCGGAAGGTGTTCGACGCATTGGGATCAACGCTGTAGGACGGACCGGTAAAGCGATAGACCGGCGTCGAAGTTGCGCTGACATTGGTGGTGCGACGGAAACGGCCGTTCGCCGAGGTCGATGAACCACCGCAGGTGTAGTAGTTCGAACCGCTGGACGTCCCAGCCGAGTAACCGCAGTAGCTGAAGTCACGGTCGCCCTGGGTGACAGCGTTGACCTTGCGCCAACCGGCATAGGCAACCACGTGACCACGACCATCATCGAAGCCCGCGCCAAGCGAGATCGTGATGTTCTTGGTGCCACCATCGGTGACCATGCCCTTCGGCGGCTGATAATTACGGCCCGCCAAGGCACAGTTGTACGCAGGTTCACCTTCACATTGGTCTCCCACCGCCGGGATGAATGAATCGGTGAAATCGTTGTTGTGGTTGTAGAAGGAATACTGCGCATCGATGCGGAAACCTTCAAACTTCGTGTCGAGCACGAAGTTGACCACGCCGGCAAGAGCGTCCGAACCGTAGGTGGCCGAAGCACCGCCGGTCAGCACGTCAACGCGCTGGATCAGCGAACCGGGGATGAAGTTGAGGTCGGCGACAACGCTGGTCGGATCGCCGGCGCCAAGACGGCGGCCGTTGATCAGCACCAGCGTACGAGCCGAACCGAGGTTGCGAAGGTCAACCGTGGCGATACCCGAAGCGCCGTTAGCGTCGGTCGAACCCTGGCTGGCGAAAACCTGCGGCAGCGAATTGAGAAGATCTTCGACGCGGGTGT
>JAKPAQ010000446.1 GCA_029779385.1 Actinomycetes bacterium
CTGCTGTGGACCCAGATGCGCGGGATGTGGGCCGATATGTGGGCAAAGCGCAATGTCGGCAGCGACTACATGGCATATGTGGGAAAGCACTCCTCACGTTACGGATACGCTGGCGCGACCGCTGACGGCTACACAAACAACTTTGCAACCTCGGGCGTCTTTTACTCCAACCTCGCTAACTTTGCCGTCTATGCGGCCCCAATCCGGGCGACGCCGACCAATGGTCGCGATCCAGTACTTTCGACGTTGAACCGGATCGTCCCAGATGATCAATGTCGAATCAGGTTGATGGAGAATCGGTTCAAATACCGCCGAATCGCCTTGGCCTACAAGTTGGCTGACTTGAATAACGCGGGCTGCCGAATCTCGATCATTTCCTTCAAAGACGACTGGAAAAAGAATCGTCTAGAACACTGTCTGCAGGTGCTGCGCGTCTGCAAGCCAATCCTCGACGTGCTCAAGACGGCTCGAACTCAAGTCGACACCGCGTACGCCCAGACGCATGACAAGTCGATCTTGATCGATGCGAAGTTGAAGCCGAACCCGTTGATCCGTCAGGAGCGCACTCCAGACGGACGAGTTTGGCCAGCCGATGGCGAACGGGTGAAGTTGGTCTTGTCGGGTTCGGCGAACCTGACCGGATCGAATCTGGTCGCCAGCGACGAGTTGACGACCGTTACCACTGATCCGGACGTTTACGACTCATACATTGAGCACTGGCGTGCAATTACGATGACCAGAGCGTACGGAAACTTCGCGTACTAACAACGAAACCCTCGGCCAGGAAATTGGCCGAGGGTTTCGTTTTTGGTAGTCGATGAACTCAGGCGTTGAGTCGTTCGCTCTCGTCGAGCCAGGCGACGGCAATTTCGCGTAGCCGAGTCTCGTGCTGGCGGGCGTGGTGTCCACAGAACAGCAGGTCGGCGCCGGAGGCTAGTTCTACCCGCACAAACGCCTGCGCTCCACAGCGATCGCAGCGATCAGCACTGGTGAGAGTGGCAGTTTCGACGGTGGCCGTCACGGGATCCTCGATTCCTGGATGATTCGTACGTGTCAATAGTGCCTCATCGACCCCAATGAGTACCGACACGCCCCACGCGCGTGTGGCGTGTCGGTGGTGTGGCTAGGTAGCGTTGGTTTGGCAACACGACCATGGAGGCAAAGGACAAATGTCCACTTACGACGCACGGAACCTGCTTGTCCTCGAAGGGCTGGAGGCAGTCCGAAAGCGCCCGGGTATGTACATCGGTTCGACCGACACTCGGGGCCTAATGCACTGCCTCTGGGAGATCATCGACAACTCGGTCGATGAGGCCTTGGCCGGACACTGCACCCAAATTGACGTGCTTTTGCATGGCGACGGATCGGTTGAGGTTCGTGACAACGGCCGTGGCGTGCCGGTCGATATCGAAAAGAAGACCGGTCTTACTGGCGTCGAAGTCGTATTCACCAAACTCCACGCCGGCGGAAAGTTCGGCGGCGGTTCATACAACGCCACCGGCGGACTTCACGGCGTCGGCGCTTCGGTGGTCAACGCCCTCTCCTCGCGTCTTGACGTC
>JAKPAQ010000448.1 GCA_029779385.1 Actinomycetes bacterium
AAGCGCCTCGTTGTTGTTGATGACTCGATCGTGCGAGGTAACACCCAGCGGGCCATCGTGAAGATGCTCCGTGAGGCGGGTGCCAAGGAGGTCCACGTTCGGATCTCGTCGCCGCCGGTCAAATGGCCATGCTTCTACGGCATCGACTTCGCCACCCGCGCCGAACTCATAGCGAACAATCAGACCGTCGACGAAATCCGCGAATCGATCGGTGCCGATTCCCTCAACTACATCGCGTTGGACAACCTGATTGAGGCAACCAACGTGCCGAAGAACAACCTCTGCCGAGCCTGCTTCGACGGGATCTACCCTGTCGAATTGCCAGAGCCGGAGCACCTTGGCAAGTACTTGCTCGAAGACGAACTCGAAGCCGTCGTTGCTGACGGGCTTGTCACGAACGCAACTCCAAGCAGTGAAACGATCGGAGCGTTGGGGCAACCGTGACCAATCCATCAGGTGTTACGTACGCCGCTGCCGGTGTCGACACAGTTGCTGGTGAACGGGCAGTCGAGCTGATGAAGGCCTCGGTCGCCAAGGCCACCCGCCCGGAAGCGGTCGGGGCGTTCGGTGGATTCGCGGGCCTCTTCGATGCCTCAGCGATTGCCAGCTACCGCAAGCCACTGCTGGCAACCTCCACCGATGGTGTCGGTACCAAGGTTGCCGTTGCTCAGGCAATGGACAAGCACGACACGATCGGCATCGACCTCGTGGCAATGGTGGTTGACGACCTCGTGGTCACCGGCGCGGAGCCGCTCTTCATGACCGACTACATCGCGTGCGGCAAGGTCGTCCCGGAACGGATTGCCGCGATCGTCACCGGAATCGCCAACGGCTGCATTCAGGCCGGATGTGCCCTCCTCGGAGGCGAAACCGCCGAGCACCCTGGGCTTCTTGGTGTGGATGAGTACGACGTTGCGGGTGCGGGAACTGCGGTTGTGGAGGCCGACTCTGTCCTCGGCCCAGACCGAGTCCGCCCTGGTGACGTCGCGATCGCGATGCGCGCATCCGGTCTGCACAGCAACGGCTATTCGTTGGCCCGCCACGTGTTGCTCACGCACGCAGGCTGGGAGCTCGATCGGGACGTGTCCCAACTCGGACGCACGCTCGGTGAGGAACTCCTCGAACCTACCCGGATCTACACGCAGGACTGCCTGGCAATTGCTCGTGACGACTCGATCGAGATCAAGGCGTTCTCACACATCACCGGTGGTGGATTGGCCGCGAACATCGCGCGTGTGTTGCCACCGGGATTGCACCTCGATGTTTCCCGCGACAGCTGGACGCCGCAGCCAGTCTTCACGTTGATCGGCGAACTTGGCGACGTCGAA
>JAKPAQ010000482.1 GCA_029779385.1 Actinomycetes bacterium
TAATACTCAAATACCCAGCCGATGACACAGATCGCACCGATCGGCAGTGCCAAGATGAACAACCACCAGCCGATCACCACGCCCAAGACGAGCAGCGCGAACGAAAGGGCAGTGAACAACGGCCACCAACTGAACGGCGGGAAGAAGCCAAGTTCACCGGCCCCCTCGATGATTTCGCCATCAAGGCGATCTTCTGGCCGCAGCGGAATCGCCTTTGCGACGAAGTAAAGATAGAAGCTGATCATCAGGAACAGCAGCATCGCCATCACGAGCGCTACCGTTCCGGTCACCTCATGAGAGAGGGCCCAGTAAACGGGAGCGACGATCATAAAGAAGACGCCACAGCCCAGGAAAGTCCAGAACTCCTTGCGCATCGGTCACTCACCAGCCTTGGGGTTGTGGGTTACTTGATCGCGCGCCGCTTCGGCCTGAGCCAATTCCAACTCGGCAGCCTCAGGGTGATGCAGGTCGAAAGCAGGGCTTTCAGAGCGGATCCTAGGCAACGAAATGAAGTTGTGACGCGGCGGCGGGCAGGAAGTTGCCCACTCGAGCGTGCGTCCCCAGCCCCACGGGTCGTCTTGGTTGACCATCGGCGACTTGCGGGTCTTCCACACGTTGTAGAGGAACGGCAACGTCGAAGCACCAAGCAAGAACGCGCCCACGGTCGAAATCTCGTTCAACCGGGTGAAACCGTCACCTGGCAGGTAGTCGGCGTAACGACGCGGGAAGCCTTCAACACCGAGCCAGTGCTGGATCAGGAAGGTCAGGTGGAAGCCGATGAACAAGAGCCAGAAGTGGATCTTTCCTAGCTTCTCGTCGAGCATCCGCCCGGTCATCTTTGGCCACCAGTAGTAGAACCCGGCGAACATCGCGAACACGACGGTGCCGAATACGACGTAGTGGAAGTGCGCGACCACGAAGTAGGTGTCTGAGACGTGGAAGTCCAACGCCGGGGAGGCCAAGACGATGCCGGTAAGACCACCGAATAGGAACGTGGTCAAGAAGCCGAGGGCAAAGATCATCGGAGTGTCAAAGGACACAGATCCGCCCCACATCGTGCCAATCCAGTTGAAGAATTTCACTCCGGTTGGCACACCGATTAACAACGTCATGAAACTGAAGAAGGCCAGATTCACCGCGCCGGTGACGAACATGTGGTGGGCCCAAACAGCGACCGAGAGAACCGCGATTGCCAAGGTCGCGCCAACTAGTCCGACGTAGCCGAAGACCGGCTTGCGGCTGAATACCGAGAGCACTTCGGTGATGATGCCGAAGAACGGCAACGCGATGATATAGACCTCAGGGTGGCCGAAGAACCAGAACAAATGCTGGTACATGATCGGACCGCCAGTAGAGGGGTCGAATATGTGGGCGCCGATCATTCGATCGGCGGCCAGCGCCAACAGCGCGGCGGCAAATACCGGGAAGACCACAATGATCAGCATGCTGGTCACGAGCGTGTTCCAGACGAAGATTGGCATCCGGAACATTGTCATGCCCGGGGCACGCATCGTGAAGATGGTCGTGATGAAGTTGACCGCGCCCAAGATCGTGCCGAGGCCCGACATGTACAGACCCATTACCCAAAGATCGCCACCGACTCCGGGGCTATTGATTGAGTCCGAAAGCGGCAAGTACGCAAACCAGCCGAAACTAGCGGCGCCACCAGGCACGACGAAACCAGATACCGCGATCAGCGAGCCGAACAGGTACAGCCAATAGCTGAACATGTTCAATCGCGGGAAGGCGACATCGGGCGCACCGATCTGAATCGGCATGATCATGTTGCCGAAAGCAAAGAACAGTGGCGTCGCGAACATCAGCAACATGATCGTGCCGTGCATCGTGAACAACTGGTTGTAGGTCTCGTCGCCGACGAACTGGGTTCCCGGCCGGGCAAGCTCGGCGCGGATGATCAGCGCGAGGATACCGCCAAGGACGAAGAAGCAAAACGCCGTAACGGCATACATCTGACCGATGACCTTGTGGTCAGTGGTCGTCAACAAGGTGTACGCCTTCGAACCGAAGGTGCTTTCCTTTGGTTTGCTGGCGCTAGGCGCGTCGAACGTCGCGGTTGCCATCAGTGCTCCGATCCGCTCTCGTTGTTTGATTCAACACCGGCGACGGTGTTGGCCGAAATAGCGCCCTGCGGGCGACCAATTTGGCCCTTTTCTTCAAGCTCAGCCAGGTGAGACTTGAACTCCTTCGCGGACACCACATGGAGTTTGAACAGCATTCGGGTGTGGTAGACACCGCACAGCTCAGCGCAGCGGCCAGTGAATACCCCTTCGCGGTTTGGCGTCATGGTGAAGGAGTTACTTCCGTCCTTGCCGGGGATCTTGCCCGGAACGACGTCCATCTTGAAATAGAACTCTGGGACCCAGAACGAGTGGATTACGTCAGGCGAAACGAGTTCGAACTTCACGCTCTCGTTTACCGGCAGCCACAGTTCGGGCAGGTTTGCCGTGTCGCCCTCGTCGAATACGGTCTCTCCGCTGGGGCCACCGTCAAGATAGTTGAAAGTCCACTGCCACTTGCTGCCGACGACCTCGACAGTGTGATCGGGGTTCGCGACTTCACGCAACTGAGCATTTTGAGACTCAACCGTGTGGAAGAAGAACGTGGCGACCAAAATCACCGGGGCGATCGTGTAAAGCGCTTCGAGCGGCAGGTTGTAACGAACCTGCGACGGCGCCGGCGCCTCGTCGTTCTTGCGGCGGTAACGGATCGGGGCGTAGAGAATCATGCCGAAAACCAGCACGAACACTACGAGCACAGCGATCCACGTGCCAAGCCAGAGGTTCCACATGTAAATGGAACGGTCCGAACCGGCAATTGGCAAGGCGAGTCGGTTTAGATCCGACTCGTCCAAGGGCGAACAGCCGCCGAGTGTCACGGCTGCCAGGGCGGTCAATACCGCCAGTTTCATTCGACCCACGGAGTACCTTTCTCAGAACTTCTTCGACCACGTAGCGCCCGATCTGACAGGGCTGTCATGAACACTAACGCAGCAGGACGGTTTAGCGAGGGGTTAGGTCAGCCTGACTTGGCCGCCGTGTCGTGCCCGAACGGCAGTGCCGAATCAATGTCTGCCCTAGCCTGCGGACCGTATGCCGCTTCGATCCGGTCAAGGAACACGATTCGATCAAGAGAATACTCCTGAGTGCCGATGGTCTCCACCACACTCGCGGCGATTGCACAGCCAACTTGCGCTGCACGCTCCAAATCCAAGCCAGCAGACACTGCGGCTAGGAAACCCCCACGGAAACTGTCGCCAACGCCGGTCGGGTCGACTGCGTCAATGCCAGCCAACGCGGCCACCTCGTAGACCTGGCCGTCAGGGCCGTAAACCACGACACCTCGCTTGCCGTGGGTGACGACGCGAACCCCAACTCGCTTGTCGATGTCCTCGTCGCTCCAGCCGGTCTTCTTGGCGATCAGCGCGGCCTCGTAGTCGTTGCTGAACAGGTAGGCGGCGCCGTCGATCAAGTCCGCGATCAGTTCGCCGTCGGCCCAGGCCAATTGCTGCGAGGGGTCGGCCGCGAACGGGATCTGCAGTTCACGGGCCTTATGCGTGTGTCGGACCATCGCTTCGGGATCGTCCGGGCCGATCAACAACAAGTCAATTGGCTCGCGCGAGTGCAACTCGGCAATGTCGATCTGCCGGGCTTGGGACATCGCGCCGGGGTAAAAGGTGACGATTTGGGCATGAGCTTCGTCGGTAGTAATCGTGCACAAAGCCGTATGTAACGTCGACGAGACCAGGACGCGCGAGCAGTCAACACCGGCGTTCTCCAGCCAAGCCTTGTAGCCCTGATCCACGAAGTCGCGACCGACGGCGGCGACCAAGGTGGGGTGCAAGCCAAGACTCGCCAACCCGAAGGTGATGTTCGCCGCGCACCCACCACGGCGAATATCGAGGTCGTCTACTAGGAACGAAACAGCCAACTTGTCCAGCTGATCGGGAACGAGCGAGTCGCTGAACTTGCCAGCGAAGGTCTGAAGGTGGTCGGTTGCAACCGAACCAGCTATTGCAAGATGCACGCCCGCCACAATAGGCGATCGGGGCGGCCCCACCGAAAGCCGGGGGGGCCGCCCCGATCAAAAGACAGTGCTACTGGTAACTCAGTGGAACGAGTCGCCACAGGCGCACGAGCCGGTGGCCATCGGGTTGTCAATCGTGAAGCCCTGCTTCTCGATCGTGTCGACGAAATCGATGGTGGCGCCGTGCAAGTACGGCAGGCTCATCCGGTCAACGACAACATTCACGCCATCAAAGTCACGAATTTCATCACCGTCGAGCGAACGCTCGTCGAAGAAAAGCTGGTAGCGAAGGCCCGAGCAGCCGCCTGGCTGAACGGCGATGCGAAGCGCAAGGTCATCGCGGCCCTCTTGAGCCAGCAGGTTCTTGACCTTCGTGGCGGCTCCGTCGGTCATGGTCACGCCGTCGGCGGTCGCTGCGGTTTCAGTCGCGGTTTCGGTCGAGGTCTGGTCCGTTGCGGTCATCGGTGCTCCTTGGGCAACAAATATGTCGGCGGGTTCATGGATTACAACAACCGTCGACCTGGTTCGATTCGCTATCTTACGCCGCGATGGTGGCGAGACCGACCCTGCGGCCAATTACCTGCTATTTGGCGACCAGGTGCGCGCGACTCTCGCGGCCAGTTCTTGGAGGTGCCGGGCCGGTTCGGCCATTGCCGCAGCCTCATCAACTCGGTCAGTCACCCCGTATGCCGACTCGATGCCAAGTGCCCGGATTTCTCTGGCGCCGACGTCGACTCGACCGGCAATCACGATGCAAGGACGCGCTGCGGCACTGGCTACTTGGGCGACCCCGTGCACTACTTTTCCGGCGCGCGAGGAGTAGTCGAAAGCGCCTTCGCCAGTAACCACCAGATCGGCGCCTTGGGCCAGTTCGCCAAGACCGGTCGCTTCGGCCACCAGACCGATGCCCGAAGTGATCTTGGCTCCTAAAAGCAGCAGCGCGAAGCCGAGGCCACCGGCGGCGCCGGCGCCCTTCTCATCGGCCACGCGACGTTCGGCCGGGGTGGACCCGCAGACCGCCTCAACGTAGCGGTCCAGCAGATGGTCGACCGACAGGATCTGTTCGTCGGTCAAACCCTTTTGTGGCCCGAAAGTCTTGGTCGCGCCGAACATCCCCAACAGTTGAGTTTCGACATCAGCCGCGACCAGCAGTTCAATTCCGGCCAAGGTGGCGTTGACCGCAGCCAAGTCGACGTTTTCGATGCCGGCCAGCGCTGCCGGACCTTGATCGAGTGGGACGTTCGCGGTGGCACC
>JAKPAQ010000489.1 GCA_029779385.1 Actinomycetes bacterium
GTGCCGATGTCGTTGTAGCTGGTGGCGCTGGTGGTCTCCATCACGTCGCTTTTTTCCGTGCGGAACGCGGCTGCGGTGGCCAGCAGCCTGCCGCCCATCAGGTCCCACTTCGTGCCCAGTTCGAAGCTTTGCGTCTTCTCGGGCTTGCTGCCCGCGAAGATGCGTACGCGGTCGGATACCGTGCCGATGGCGGGCACGCAGATGCCGCCGTAGTCGCAACTCGCACCGACGTCGGATTCGCCCCCGTTGAAGTCGCTCGCCGTGCTGTAGTTGGCGTAAACGTTGGCGTAGGGCAGGAACTTGTAAGTCACGCCGAGGTGGCCGTTCCACAGGCCGTCGTCGAGCTTGTACGTGGTTTCGGAGCGGGTGAGCGGATTGGTGGCGTTGGAGGCGACGGTATTGCTGTAGTCGAAGCGGTCGTAGCGCAGGCCGCCGAAGACGGTCCACTTGTCGGTCACGTCAACCGTGTCCATGGCCGACAGCGAGAGGGTCTTGACGTTCCAGTCGGAGTCCCAGGCGTCCTTGTTGACCACGCGGCCCATCAGACTGTTGGCGTTAGGCAGCCACACACCGCCGATCATGGGAGCAAAGCCGGTCGCGCCGGAGTTGGGTACGCCCGTGTTGGTGACCTGGTAGACGCCATTCAGCACGCTGTGATCGGAATACTCGGCGCCGAACATGAACTGGTGCTTCATGCCGAACAGCTCCTGCTTCACATGCAGGTTGAGTGCGTTGGCGAAGTACTCGACATCCTGCCAGCCCTGGTGGGTGCTTAGCGTGGTGCCGCGATAGCCGGTCGTGACGTAGCCGTTGCGAGTGGTGCCGTAGCGGGTCAGGTTCTCGAGGCGCACGTCGGGCGTGAACTGGTAGCCGACACGCAGCGTGTAAGTGTCGATCGAGGACTTCAGGAAGTCTTCGTCCTGCAGGTAGGGCCTGGTCTTGACGACCTTGCCGGTGGTCCGGTCGATGTAATCGCCCATGTCGGGCTTGTCTTCGGCCTTGAGGTGGTAGTAATCGGCAACCACGTCGAGCTTGTCGGTCGGCTTCCACAGGAAGGAGAGCGCGGCGCCTTCGCGATCGCGGTCGGCCGGCGAGCGGTCGGGTATTTCGCGATAGGCGTCGAGCAGATTGAGGCGGACCGCCATCGTGTCGGAAAGCACCCGATTGCCGTCGAAGGTGTAACGGCGGAACTCGTCGGTACCAAAACCCGCCGACAGTTTGGCGAAATCGAGGTCGGTGGTGGCCTGCTTGGTGATCGAGTTCACCGCGCCGCCGGTCGAACCGCGGCCGGCGAAAGTGGAGCTGGCGCCCTTGGTGATCTCGACCTGCTCGGTGGCGAAGCTCTCGCGCACCGTCATGCCGGGGTCGCGCAGGCCGTCGAC
>JAKPAQ010000499.1 GCA_029779385.1 Actinomycetes bacterium
GAGCTCTTCTTCAATGATCTCGTTACAAAGATCAATGCACTCGTCACAGATGTAGACGCCGGGTCCGGCGATCAACTTCTTGACCTGCTTTTGACTCTTGCCGCAGAAGGAACACTTCAGCAGGTCAGCGGTCTCACCAATGCGTGCCATGCTTTTTCCCTGTCATTTCCGAACGGTTCCCCAACGATGCCATAAACCGGCGGCGTTGGGGACCGTCTAGGACCGAAAGAACTGAATCGTGTCGCTCAGCTAGGCGACTTGAGCGTTTCGAGAACCTGATCGATGATGCCGTATTCAACCGCGGCAGCAGCAGTCAAGATCTTGTCGCGCTCGACGTCGCGGCTTACCTCTTCTGGCGACTTGCCCGATGCCTCTGCGATCATCTTTTCGAGCAACTCGCGCATCCGCAAGATTTCGTTCGCCTGGATCTCCAGGTCGGAGATCTGGCCACCGGTGCCTTCGGTGTAGGGCTGGTGGATCAGGATGCGGCTGTTCGGCAGCGCGAACCGCTTGCCCGGGGTTCCGGCAGCCAGCAGCACCGCGGCGGCCGAGGCGGCCTGACCGAGGCAGAAGGTCTGCACGTCGGGCTTGACGTAACGCATCGTGTCGTAGATCGCGGTCAACGCGGTGAACGAGCCGCCAGGGCTGTTGATGTAGATGCTGATGTCGCGATCGGGGTCCATCGACTGCAGGCACAGCAACTGGGCGGTGACCGCGTTAGCGACGTCGTCGCTAATGGGGGTGCCCAAGAAGATGATCCGGTCTTCGAACAGCTTCGCGTACGGGTCGATCCGACGGAAGCCGTAGGACGTGCGCTCTTCCCACTGCGGGATGTAGTAACTCATCAGCGAACCTCTCCTGCGGACTTGACGATCTCGTCGATTAGTCCGTACTCCTTGGCCTGGGCTGGGGTGAACCAGCGGTCTCGGTCAGCGTCGGCGTCGATCTGATCGACGCTCTGGCCGGTGTGCTGAGCCTGCAGTTCGTTGAGCTGCTTCTTCAGCAGGATCGACTGCTCGGCCTGGATCTTGACGTCAGAAGCCGAGCCACCGATTCCGCCGGACGGCTGGTGCATCATGATCCGGGTGTGCGGCAGCGCGAATCGCTTGCCTGCGGTGCCGGCCGCGAGCAGGAACTGGCCCATCGAAGCGGCCAAACCCATCCCGACGGTGACGACGTCATTGGAGATGAACTGCATCGTGTCGTACATCGCCATGCCCGCGTCGACCGAGCCGCCGGGGCTATTGATGTAGAAGTAGATGTCGGCTTCGGGGTCTTCGGCGTTCAGCAGCAGAAGCTGGGCGCAGATCGCATTGGCGTTCTGGTCACGCACCTCCGAACCGAGGAAAACGATGCGTTCTTTCAGCAAGCGGTTGTAAATGTGGCCGTCGAGGTCGGAGGGTCCGGCCTCCGCTGCCATGTTCATGGGTGAGTTCACGTCTTTGACCCTAGACCGCAGATCGCCTCGACACACGCGACCTGGGGGTGTGTTCGCCATCGGCGTACACCCAAGCGTCACTTGAGCACCTGGCGACTCGACTCAGGCGGCTTCGGCTGCGGCCTTGATCCGGGCGAGGGTCTGCTTCATGCCGAGTTCGAGTTCGGCTTCGAAGTTATCGGTGCCGCCCAAGACGTTTCGGGTCAGGAAGTTTGACAAGTCCGAGACGCCATCGGGGGCGCGGCGCGCTTGGCTCAGCTTCGTGCCGGTGGCCGTCGGTTCGAGTTCAAACGACCAGATGGTGCCGTTCTCGGCGATCTTGAAGGAGAACTTGCGGTTCGGCTCGAACTCCTTGATCTTCGCCCGAGTCGGCCACCAGAGGATCCCGCGCCGGTTGAAGTTGATGGTGGTGGTGCCGACTCCAACGGGGCCAGAACCTCGCACGATCATCTTTCGACACTGCGGACTCCACTTGGGCATCAGCGTCGGGTCGCTCACCAGCGACCACACTCGCTCGGGGCTGGCTTCGATCTCAATCGAGGTGGCGATTTCTACGCGATTGACCATGATGGACCTTCCTATCGACTGAATCGGTGGGCTTCGCGGAGCCTAACGCGCCGACAGCGACCGAGTTTGTCTGGGATGGGCTTTTATCCACGAGATCAGCCAATCAGCGACCCGCGGATGATTCAGCAACGCTAGGTGGTGTGTGGACGGCAGGTACTCCAGTCGCGCGTTTTCGACAATCGGCCCGCGCCGCCCGATCCCCGAGGCAGAGGAGAAGTGAACCAGCAGGTCACCCATCACGGCACTAAAGACGTGGCGTTGGGTGGCGGCGACCGTCGCGGCGACGAAGTGATATTCGGCCCCTGGCAGCGGTGCGGCCGCGATCCTGTCCAGGCCCCAGCGGGCAGTCAAATCCTGACCCTCCCACTCGTCGGCGGTGATGTAGCCGTGACGCAGGTCGACGATTCCGGCCGAGCGCGACTCAAGGATGGAACTGAATGGCCGAGATTGCGGCCAAATGCGCAAGACTCGCGAACCCAGGTGTGCGGCCTTTTCGAGCGCGGCCCCGGCATGTGGAGTGCCTAGGCAGACGACGTCCGAAACAAGATGCTTCCACTGGTGCCCGGCGACGGTCGCTCGGTTTGTGGCCGCCCGGGCTACGAGTCCGCCCATCGAGTGACCCACGAGCGTGATTCGAGTTACCGCAACTGGCCACGCGCCGACCAGCTGCTCCAGTAGTTCGTCGAGGTGCTGGCCATTTTCGGACACATGCAGTCCAGTGTTGTAGCGCACCATCACCGGCGTGCCAGTGGTCTCCTCGACGATCCGCTCGGCGTAGGTGGGGCGTTCTCGCCGGCCAAGTTCCCAAGACTCGTCGCTCTCGCACAGTCCGTGAAGGAACACGACTAGGTGGCTGGTGGCTTTTGGCCAGGCTTTTAGCACGTGCCAAGACGTCGCCGGGACGTCCTCGCCCAAGTGGCGCAGCGTCATCGTGATCGCTTGCGGGTCGCCGAGCAGGCGAAGTTCGTCACCAACTAGACCGTTGATGGCCGCGCGCACTTGGCGACCGAAACGCGACGCCTCGACAGGGGCGCCGACGCCCTTGTCTGCCAGCGCCCGGGCCGCTCCGCCAGAAACTCGGAACGCGCCTGAAAGCGCCCCGTAAACCGAGGTGGCTACCGCGTCGTGGACAGATTCAGGCACTCGACTGCCCACCAGTCTGGTGGCCCGAAAGGCTCGCTTGGCGATCGCGGAATGGACGTCGCGCACCGTGCCAATGATCAGTTTGTCGCTGTACTCCAGGGCAAGAGCGGCGACATCAGTGGTGCGTGCGGTCGATGCCATGGGTCAATGTTGCCTTACTGGAGGTCAATTTTCGCTCAAATCTCGCTAGGTGAACCGAACCGGGAAACAGAATCGGGTACTTTTGCAACCAACAGTTACACAATGGGTTACACTTTTCGAGTGGTGTGAATCACGCCGCGGTTGGTCTTGGGGAAGAAACCAACCGCGCCAAAGCGTGAAAAGCAAGAACGGCGGAGCCGGTGCCCGGGGGGCGCCGGCTCCGCCGCTTTTGGTCTAGGTAAGAACCAGCGGGCTAGTTCAGTCCGCTTCGACTGCCTCTGCTTCGGACGGATCAGCAATCGTGCCGTCGGCCTTCAGGTTCGCCAAGTCGACGGCGTTGCCGGACTTGTCCGATACCTTCGCCGACTCCACGAGTGCCGCGAGCGCCTTGCCGCGGAGCACTTCGCTGATCATCTCGGGCACGTGGTTGTGCTCCATGATGTGCTGAACGTAGGAGTTCGGATCTTCGCCGGACTCTTGAGCGCGACGCATGATGTGCTGGCTCAGTTCGTCATTGTCGATGCCGTACTCGTTCTCTTCGACCATCTGGTCTAGGACGAACTGCGCCACAATCGAGTTGCGGACGTCGTTTTCGAGTTCGGACTCGAACTCTTCGAGCGTCTTGCCTTCGTCGGCCAGGTAGTTCTCGATGGTCAGCCCGGCCATCGCCAACTGCTGGTCCATCTGCTCACGGCGACCCTTGATTTCGCCGTCGACTAGGCCGTCAGGCAGCGGGGCCTCAACCTTGTCGACGAGCACTTCGAGAACCTGGTCGCGTGCTTCGGCGGCCTGCTCAAGACGCTTGCCGCGGGTGAGGCGCTCGACGAGATCGGCGCGGAACTCTTCGACCGTGTCGAACTCGGAGGCCATTTGGGCGAACTCGTCGTCGAGTTCAGGCAGTTCGGTCTGGCGAACTTCCTGCAAGGTGACGGTGACGTTTACTTCTTCGCCGGCCAACTCGCCGCCGAGCAGGGTCGTCGCGAAAGTCTTCGACGCGCCCTTCTCCAAACCGGTGAGTGCCTCGTCGAGGCCGTCAAGCATGGTGGCCTTGCCGAGTTCGTAGGGCAGGCCCTCGGCCTGAGCCTCTTCGATCAAGGTGCCGTCGAGGTGAGCGGCAGACAGGTCGATCGAGACCGAATCGCCGTCGGCTGCGGCCCGGTCAACTTCGGTGTAGGTGGCGAAGCGCTCACGCAAAGCACCGAGCTGCTCTTCGACGTCCTCGTCGCTGACGGCTACGTCGTCGACGGTGACCTCGATCGAGGTCGGGTCGGGCAGTTCCAAGGTCGGGCGGACGTCAACTTCGACGGTCAGCTCGATGTCTTCGCCGTCGACGAACTTGGTCAAGTCCATCTCTGGGGCGCTCAACGGGTTGGTCTTGGTGTCCTGCAACGCCATCGAGTACCAGCCCTGCAGGGCGGCGTTCAGTGCCTCGTCGAGTACCGCGCTGCGGCCGACCCGCTGGTCGACGATTGCCGCGGGGATCTTGCCCTTGCGAAAGCCCGGGACCTGAATCTGCGAGCCGATGGTCTTGTATGCCGCATCGAGGTTCGGCTTGAACTCATCGAACGGCACTTCGATGGTCAACTTGACCCGGGTGGGGCTCAGCGATTCGGCGCTGCTCTTCACGTGTCTGACTCCTGCGTCGGTGAACTGGGATCTGGTCTACGGAAAGCGCACGCAGACCGAAGTTCAGTCTACGCGCCGAAGGAAGCACTAGACCAAACGGGCTGCCGCCCCAACGAACCAGCGGGCGAACCGCCCCCGTACGCTTGTGCCGTTACGGGATGTGGCGCAGCTTGGTAGCGCACCTGCTTTGGGAGCAGGGGGTCGCAAGTTCAAATCTTGTCATCCCGACAAATTGCCTAACGATGGCACTCGACTACTCGCTGACGTTTCAAGTTGCCGAACCTGGCGGGCGGGGCTTTCCTGAAGGTAGGCGCCGAAACGGCGGCTGCGACCTCGGTCGTCGGGACGAAGGGCGGATGTCATGAGCCAACAAGAACCCCAAAACACTTTCGAGCGATTCATTGACCGCGTCGGTTCCTTGCCGGGAGTCGCGACCGTCACCACCGCGATTGTCGCGGCCTATATGTCGCTGGTTGCCTTCGGCAACATCACCGACTTTGACAGCAATCAGGCGTTCGTCCACCACGTCCTCGAAATGGACACCACGTTCAACGACCCAGACGTGATGTGGCGGGCCGTCGAGAACGACACCTTGCAAAACATCGGCTATGTCGGCGTGATCGTCTGGGAAACCTTGGCCGCCATCGTGCTGATTTGGGCGACCGTGCGACTCCTGAAAGCCTTCGGCCAAGGCGCTTGGCGGCCCGCAAAACGGCTCGCCAGCACCGGCCTGCTGATGGTGCTCATCCTGTTCGGTTTCGGCTTCATCACTATCGGCGGCGAGTACTTCTCGATGTGGCAATCCAGCGACTGGAATGGCCTCGACGCGGCCCTGCGCAACTACCTGCTGGCGGCAGTCCCGCTGATCCTGATGCAGTTCTCTCACCCGAGTTGGGACGAAGACTGAACGGACAACAGGATCCAGCCCAGCCATCGGCACCGCCGACGACCTAGGCTGGGGGCATGAGGATCGAATCTGCCACGAGTTCGGTGATCCTTGCGCGAGTAGTCGACGAGCCGCTCGAAGTCGCAGTTCACCTAGATGCAGTCGCTGGCCCAGTCAACGGCGCGACCGACGTTTTTGTTGGCACGATCCGCGACCACGACCCCGCCGCCGCCGGTCGAGTGCTTCGACTCGACTACGAAGCACACCCTGATGCCGAACGCATCCTCGGCGAACTGGCCGCACGAGTCGCCGGCGAAACGGGCGCCACGATTGCGGTCTCGCACCGGTTCGGCAGCCTAGAAGTTGGCGACATCGCCGTCGTGATCGCCAGTTCGGCCGCTCATCGCGCCCAAGCACTCGAAGCAACTCGCTTGCTGATCGAGTTGGTGAAGGTAGACCTGCCGATCTGGAAGCGCCAGACCGACACTGAGGGTGGCACCGGTTGGGTTGGCCTACCGTGACCCTGGTCGATACGTTCGGCCGAGTGCATCGAGATCTGCGAATCTCGCTGACTGACAAATGCTCACTTCGTTGCACCTACTGCATGCCAGCCGAAGGCGTGCCGTGGCTTGAACGCGACAGCATCTTGACCACCGACGAGCTAGAGCGAGTCGCCCGAATCTGCGTCGACCTTGGCGTGAGTGAAATCCGGCTCACCGGCGGGGAACCACTCGTTCGAAAAGACGTCGTCGATGTCGTGGCTCGGTTGGCGGCCTTGGGGCCGGAAATCTCGATGACCACCAACGGGCTTCGGCTCGCGGAGTTGGCCGGGCCGCTTCGCGAAGCCGGACTGGCGCGAGTGAACATCTCGATCGACACGCTCGACCCCGTGCGGTTTGCCGAACTGACCCGCCGCGACCGCCTGCCCGAAGTGCTCGCCGGGATCGAGGCGGCTAAAGCGGCCGGGTTTGAACCGCTGAAACTAAACGCAGTGGCCATGCGTGGCGTAAACGACGACGAACTCGTCGACCTAGTCGCCTTCGCCGTCGATCAGGGTGCGCAAATGCGCTTCATCGAGCAGATGCCGCTCGACGCCGGTCACACGTGGGACCGGGCCGCGATGGTGCCGGGAGCCGAAATCTTGGAACGGCTCGGGGAGAAGTTCGACCTGACCGAAGTCGGCGACCGCGGCTCCTCCCCCGCCGACACTTGGCTCATTGATGGCGGGCCGGCGACCGTCGGCGTGATCGCTTCGGTGACTGCGCCGTTCTGCGCCGCGTGTGACCGTTTGCGGTTGACCGCCGACGGGCACCTGCGAAATTGCCTTTTTGCTCGCGAGGAGTCCGACTTGGTTCCGGTGTTGCGCGGCGGCGGCACCGACGAGGAACTCGTCGAAATCATCACCGGTTCGGTTCGGGCGAAAAAAGCCGGCCACGGCATCGACTCGCCGACGTTCGTTCAACCGGACCGGCCGATGAGTGCAATCGGCGGCTAACCGCCCGCAAACGGCGGCAGCACGTCAACGGTGGTGCCGTGACCGACCGCGACCGAACGGTCGGTGGTGCGAGTGCCATCGACCAGCACCGAGCAGGCCGTCAACACCTTGGCCATCGCCGGATTGTGGTTGGTGAGTTCGTCAAGGATCTCGCCAATCGTGTTGGCTTGGATCAACAGTTCACTCGCTCCGGCGGCGTCGCGGGCGGCAGCGAACAATCGCACTCGCGTGGTCTCCATGCCAACAACCTACCCAGCCGTGGGCGCAGCAATCCAAAAAGCAGGTACGGTCACTGAATGGACTTTGCCGAACTCGCCAGCCCGCTGGCCGGACGAGTCCGTGGCCGTTCGGCGGCCTGCGGGTCCGTTCGGGTCACCGCAATCGATGGGCGAAGCGGCGCCGGCAAAACTTCACTCGCGCTGAGCCTGGCCGACGAACTCGGCGCGCCGATACTGCACCTTGAGCGGCTGTATCCGGGCTGGGACGGCTTGGCTAAGACGCCACCGATGGTTCGTGACCTGCTGGCGCAGTTGGCGATCGGCGAGCGCGGCACCGCCACAACTTGGGATTGGGCCGCCGCGCGGCCCGGTGGAACACTCAGCGTCCTACCCACGACCGATCTGATCATCGAGGGGGTCGGCGCCGGAGCCAGAATCTTGCGACCGTTCTTGAGCCAACTCGTTTGGGTTCAATCACCAGCGGACGTTCGTCGCGCCCGAGCGATCGCGCGCGACGGCGAGGTTTACGCCCCGCACTGGGACGCTTGGGCAGCCCAAGAAGACGCCTACCTGGGCACGGATCGGACTCGTGAGGTCGCCGACGTGGTGATTCGCACGTGAGCAAACGGGGCACACGAAAGCACGAGCCGAACCGCTGGGCGATCGTTGCCGCCCTGAGCGTGTTTGCCGCCTGCTATGTGGCGTATCGGTCCTGGCTGGTGTCCCTTTGGTACGACGAGGCCGCGACGGTCTCGGCGGCCAACCGGTCGCTTAGCGACTTGGGCCGTTTGGTTCAAAACGTCGACGCGGTTCACGGCTTGTACTACCTGCTGATGCACTGGTGGGTGGACCTGACCGGCACCTCAGCGTTCTG
>JAKPAQ010000522.1 GCA_029779385.1 Actinomycetes bacterium
CAGAACGATCTCGCCGTCGATCCGGTCACGGTTCACGTAGGTGCCATTCAGGCTGCCCTCATCTGCGACCGAGAACCCACCTTCGACGCGTTTGAATGTCGCATGGCGTCGCGAAACGCTGATGTCGTCCAAGAAGATGTCGCTGGACGGATGACGTCCCGCTGAAACCGAATCGCTGTCCAACAGGAAACGTGAGCCCGCATCGGGACCACGCTGAACTAGCAGCATGGCATTGCCGACAGGTAGGTTCTCGACGGCGAACACGTCCGAAGCCGACAGCTCCTCGGTGTCGACGTCAATGGTCGGCACAAAACCCGTCTCATCGAAACTATCGGGCGTCGTCAACGCAATCACTCCGTCTCAAGTGGTGCTTCAAGGTTGAGGTCAAACCTAACACCAGAATTGGCGCCAGTCAGCCGGACGTCAGTGCCGAGTATTCCTGAGAGCTCATTAGCCCTTCGGTCGCGTCGTCTTCGCTCAGGCGAATTTTCAGCAGCCAGCCCTCGCCATAGGGGTCGGAGTTGATTACCTCCGGTGCACCGTCCAGGGACTCGTTGCGGGCGATCACTAGGCCAGAAACCGGTGTGAACACGTCAGAAACCGACTTGGTCGACTCAAGTTCGCCAACCACCGAACCCGAGGAAACCTCTTCTCCTTCGGCCGGCAAATCGACGTAAACGATGTCGCCTAGTTGCTCTTGGGCGAAGTCAGTGATGCCGACAATCGCGACATCTTCTTCGATGCGCACCCATTCGTGTTCGGGGCTGTAAAACAGGTCCTCAGGAATCACAGTGGTTCTGCCTTTCGTGTCAATTGCCAGCGGGACGAGCGTACTGGGGATCTGGGGGGTCAGCCAAGGCGGTCACCTGGATGCGCTTTCGCTTTGCAACGGCAACTTCGCCGCCACGGCTATCTACCCGGTCGGCTAACCCGCCGCGGAAGGTGACCGCATCGGCCAAAGTGGCGCGATCGCCGATGACTTCGAGGACATATGGCGGCTTCAAAACACGGCCGCTGACGCGCACCCCCTCATCGTCATCAAGGAACCAGGTCTGCGCGACGACCCGCGAGACACCGTTCAACGCAATGACTTCCGCGCCCGCGTCGCGCATCTCTTGAACCGCGTCCAACAGCACCGAGGCCGTCACAGCCCCCGGCGGCGCGGTGATCGTGATCTCAACGCCCTCGCCTTGGGCGCCGACCGTCCCGGCCAATATCTCTAATTCGTCGGCACGACGTTTTGCGGCCGCTTTGGCTTCGGCGGAGTTCTCGGTGCTGTTTTTAAGTTCGTCGCGCGTTTCGGTCAAGGAGGAAATCTGATCGTTCAATCGGGCATTCGCAGAATCAAGAGACTTAAGCAGCTCTACTAGTTCAGCGCCGCGAATCCCGCTGAAGTCTTCGGTTTCTTCGCCCTGAGTCCATTGGACAGTGATCGCGAAAGCGAGCAGACCGATCAACAACGCCACCAGCCAGCGCGATCGTTTGGCGAAGAATTTACGCATGGAAGATCCCACGGCGGATTGCGGCCGCATTGGCGAAGATGCGGATACCGAGCACAACGATCACCCCGGTCGAAAGTTGTGCACCGACACCGAGCTGATCGCCAAGAAAAACCATCACGGCTGCAATGAACACGTTTGAAACGAAGGAAATAACAAACACTCGGTCGTCGAATCGACCTTCCAGCAACGCCCGCCCGCCACCGACGACTGCGTCCAAGGCCGCGATGATCGCGATCGGCACATACGGCTGCAGCGCGTCCGGCACTGTCGGCTGGAGGATGATACCGGCCAAAACTCCGACGATTAGTCCGATTATCGGAATCACTGGTCACTCCTACCGATCGCTTTGGCCGAGACTTTCATCCGTGCTTGAGGTGCGCGCGGAAGCGAGATTTCTTCAGATCCTCGCACGCGAAAGCTGAGGTTATCGGTATCGGCACGCGCTTTGAGATAACGACCCGAGGGCCCCTTTAACCATTGCTCGACCAGTTTGTCCTCGTCGCCGATGGCTGAAACGACGATTGGCTCAGTTACAGAGCGGTAGTTGACCGTGATTGCCTCACCGGCCGAACGGATCGCCGAGGTACTGGCCAGTCGATGCCCGTTGATGGAAACTGCGTCGGCGCCGGCGAACCACAGCCCGTTGACAATCAATTGCAGGTCCGAATCGGTCAGCCTGCCGTTCTCATCGTCGGTATTTGGCGACGACTCGACCGTGATGGTCATGCCAGGTCCAACGACGGGAACTGCACCGGTGCTGACCAGCAGGTCTTTAGTCGCCGGCGAGTCGATGCTCGATCCGGCCTCAAGTTCAGCAATTTCTCCCTTGAGACTCGCCGCCGCATTTTGTTTGCTGGACACCAGATCACGTCGGACG
>JAKPAQ010000636.1 GCA_029779385.1 Actinomycetes bacterium
GCAGCGGGACCGGCAACAGGTACTCGACTGTGAGGCGGCGGGTGACCGCCGGGGTTGCAGCAACCACAAGGTGAGCCCGGCAGGTCATCACACGCGGCGGCGATCGCGCCGCCGGGCGCCAACCCCGGCGCGCCTAGATGCCGTTCGTCGAACGCGTTATCGGTGAACACCTCATCGCCGCAGCGGTGCACGGCCATCTCAATGCCGTGCAGGTTGTCGGGGCCGAAGCCCATGCACCTCGCAGTGTGCGGGGGTAGCAATACTGGTGACTCGTCCGGCGGTTCCTCACGATGATCCGCCATCCGATCGGGTATGGCCGCCCACCGGCAACCGCGCGTTGGCGTCATCGTTGCGGCTGTCTCGTCACAGTTCCTCGCAACTGCTGGCCGCCACCTTCGAGCGACTGCTGCCCCACGTAATCCCACCGGCACCCTCGACGGGTCCGCTACGCAGCCAGCTCATCGAGCTACTCAGCCGACAAGCTTCCCTCTTTGCCGCGGCGCCCCTGCAATGTCACGACTCTGGCCTGCCTTACCCTCGGGTCGCAAGTAGTGACCCGGGAAAGCGTAGACGCGCAGACCCCAACCGGAACGCTGCGCATCCGGGTAATCGACCAGTACCGCCAACCGTTCGACGCCATTCTCAAAGCTCTCATGCCCGCGAGGAACTAGACGACTTCGACATCGAACTCGCAATGTGCAACTCATCGGACCGTTGGTTTTCGCACGAAGAACCGGGCTACGAAACATCGACCGGCACGACTGCGCGCACATCGTTGACGACTTTCTCGCCGCCCACCAACGCACACACACCCCTCCACCGGAACGCACGATCAACCCGACCGCAACGCAAAGAATTGGTCGAATCGCGCCGCCACTGGCAAAACAAGTTCGGCGAATGGCTCGCTGCCAAACATGGGTCAGTCCACTTCGAGGCGGGACGCGAAACCGGGATGGCTGAATGGCAGACCACGTGAGAAGGCAACGCCTACGGTTGCGGCCGCGCCGTCGATGATTCCCCACGTCGTCTCCAATAGGTGTGCGGCGAAGAACTTGTCGTCCACCCCTTGCTCACGACCGCCGTCGGTCCACCACTGCGTCGCAGATAGACCAGAACCCAGAATGGACGCCACTGCCATGGGAACAATCGAGGTATCTGCATGAATACGCTGCAGACATTCAGTAAACCGACCGGCGATGACCTCCATCACCGACCTCAATTGCTCCGCAACTCCGCCACTTCCCGATCCGGAGTACTCAAACAAATGATTCGCCATAAGAAATCTGACGACCACGGGATGTTGCCCGACGAGCGCGACGTACGACTGGATAGACGAGCGAACCATGTCGTCGACCGAAGCATGATCTTGCTCGGCAAAAATTGTGACTTGCGCCGACTCCCACATCAACGCCCCGAGCTTCGCCGCCACCGCCCCGTTCAAGCCCGCTTTGTCGCCGAAATAGCGGTACAGCTTCGGTTTAGATACCTCGGCCTCCGCAGCGATGTCGTCCATGCTGACGCCTACGCCACGGCATTCGATGGCCCGTATGGCCGCCTCGACCAGCTGCGCGCGTACCGCGACCCGATGCTCATCCCACCGCGTGCTACGGGCATCACGCACCCGACGCTGTACCTGAGATGGTGCGGAGGAAACGCGGCGGACGACTGACATTGTGGAAGAAATGATACCGGAAGGGCCCTCCCCCCGCGATCATCAGCTATGTGCGTCCGGTCATAGGCATCAAGAGTTAGCCTTTCTCCGTGGCTGCGTCCAATCGCGCCACCGCTTCGTTGAAATCGTTCGGTGCCTCCATGTTGATCATGTGACCGATCTGCGGCAACACCGCGAAATCGTGCAACTGCCCGCGCTGCTGCAGCCGTTCGGCGAGATCGGTGGAATGAACCTCGGGTGTCAACCGGTCGGCAGAGCCCACGATCACTGTCGTCGGAACCGCCAGTGAGTCGACTCCTTTGCTGACATCGATAGTGGCCAGGACCCTGCCCCACATTCCCCGCACCGCAGGAGGGCAACGCAGTACTATCTCAGAACACTCAGCCACAACGTCGGCCGACGCGTGCGGACCCATCGTCCCGTATTTCACCAACCGCCGGTTGAAGCGAGTGTCAAGCATCTCCGGCCCCGCCATGGCGAGCCCGGCCGCGAAGGCCCGCTCCAATGAGGCGCGGAATCGACGCGGCGACCCAATCAGCGTCGATCTACTTACCAACTGGGAGGGGCCAGTGCTCGCCAAGACGGCACCGCGGGACAGGAGGGGCACCGACTCCGGGTGCTCGGCAGCCCAACCCATGACCGACATCCCGCCCATACTGTGACCGGTCACCAATGCCTTACGACTCGACGTGACGACAGCCCGCAGGACAGCCTCGAGATCGTCGCCGAGGACCGACGCAGAGAAAGGGGTATGACCCCGGTCACTCCAGCCATGCCCTCGTTGGTCATACACCACCAC
>JAKPAQ010000536.1 GCA_029779385.1 Actinomycetes bacterium
CTTTCTTGGCGGTTGGCGCGGCTGCGGTCCTGTTCTTCGCCGCGCACACGGTCTCGGTCATGAATGATTTCGGTGACGCCGTATTTGCTTCCACCACCGTGAGCAAACCGCACCACGGTCGATACAACGTGCTCTTGATGGGCGCCGACTCGGGCAAAGATCGATCAGGGATGCGCCCAGATTCGCTGAACGTCGCCAGCATCGACGCCGAAACCGGTAAAGCGGTGCTGATCGGCCTACCGCGAAATCTGCAGAACATCCCGTTCCCGGCCGGCTCGGTGATGGACAAGAAGTTTCCCAACGGCTTCGACTGCGAAGGCTGCTACCTAAACGCGGTCAACACCTGGGCTAACGATCACGCCGACCTTTTTGGTGAATCTGAGCCGGGAATTGACGCGACGATGCAAGCGGTGGAGGAAATCACCGGACTCAAGTTGAACTACTACGCCATGGTGAACATGAAAGGCTTCTCAAAGCTGATCGATTCAGTCGGTGGAGTGCGGTTGAACGTTCGCGAACGCACCGCAATTGGCGGAATCGGTTCGCCAATTCGTGGCTATATCGACGCCGGTGAGCAGAAACTTTCTGGCGACAAGGCGCTTTGGTACGCCAGGTCGCGAGTCCAAAATGACGACTGGTCGCGGATGGGCCGGCAAAAATGCGTGATGAACGCGATGGTTCAGCAACTCAGTCCGCAAAAGGTACTGCTGAATATGCAGGACATCGCCGAATCCAGTTCGGCAATGCTCCATACGAGCATTCCGCGTCAAGATTTGAACGTTTTTATGGACTTGGCTTTGAAAACTAAGTCGCAGCCAATCGCGTCGGTTTCATTGGTGCCACCGGTGATTTACACCGGCAATCCGGACTTCAATAAGGTTCGCCGACTGATCAAGACCGCAATTGAAAAGTCTGAAGGGGCCGCGGCCCTAAATGCACCGTTGGTCGCGGCAAACTTACCGATGGTTGAGGGTTCGGGAGCCGGATCGGTTGCCAAAGATCCGAAGAAAGCCAACCAGAGCAGCAACCTAGACCAGTCCTGCTGACCCAGCGCTTGGCAGCTGGGGCTTTAATAGGGCGTTGGTTCAGTGACTAGGAGGTCCGATCGGTGAGTGCTCTGGGTGCGCGCCCCACGCGGGTGGCACAACGCGGTGGCTTACGGCGCGCGTTAGTCCTCATCATCGGCACGATTGTTTGGCCCGGCAGCGCCCAATTCCTCGCGGGGGCGCGCAAATTCGGTGCAGTTGTCATGGGACTTTGGGTTGTCTTGCTGGTCTCGCTCTCGCTCATGTGGTTCCGGTTCCGGCCGGACCGAGTACAGCTCATCGATTGGGTTACTGACCCGGGAGTTCTCGGTACGGCCCGACTCGTGGGTTTGGTTGCCGTGGTTCTGTGGATGTTGCTGTTCATCGACGCGTGGCGGTTGGCGTTGGTAAACAGCCTTGGCTGGTGGCGCACCGCTGTTGTCTCGGTGGTCAACGTAACCGCGGTCGCGGTCGTGACTGCCACTTCCTACCTCGGCTGGAACACCGTTTCGGCGTCAAAGGACGTAGTTGAGCAGGTCTTCCATGAGACGGAAGTCCGTCCGTCCTTGAACGGCCGGTACAACATTTTGCTGATTGGTGCGGACTCTGGGGCCGATCGGTTCGGGATGCGGCCGGACTCACTGACCGTGGTGAGTGTCGACGCGGCCACCGGCGTACCAGTGATGATCTCGCTGCCGCGAAACCTTCAGAACGTGCCATTTCCTGAAGATTCGCCAATGCGAACCGTTTACCCATATGGCTTCAACTGTGGTCCTGAGTGCCTGCTGAACGCAGTGCACACGGCTGCAGCGAACCGTAAAGACCTCTATCCGGACGCAGCCGATCCGGGACTTGCCGCGACGATTGACGCAGTTGAGGGAGTCACCGGTCTTCAAGTCAACTACCACGTTTTGGTGAATATGATGGGCTTCGCCAGTCTGGTAGATGCGGTCGGCGGAATCGAAATGAACGTCCGCGAGCCGATTGCCATGTTCGGCAAGGAAGATTCGTGGAAGCAGCTCTATATCCAGCCGGGGCAGCAGCGGCTCAACGGCAAGCAGGCCCTTTGGTACGGCCGCAGCCGGGTCCAGTCTGACGACTACACCCGGATGGGTCGACAGAAGTGTCTGATGCAGGCCATGCTGCAGCAACTAAGTCCGCAAAAAGTCATCCTGAATGCGGGCAAGTTGGCTTCTTCGTCGGCCGAGATGCTCAGCACCGATATTCCGGCGTCTGAACTGGGGTCCTTCGGTGACATCGCGCTGAAGGCAAAGAATCAGCCCGTAGCGACCTTGTCGATTGTTCCGCCGAAGTACTCGACCGTGAATCCTGATTTCAACCAGATTCACGCTGATGTTGCTGAGCTAATCAAGAAGAGCGAAAAGCGGGCCAAGGAAGTAGCTCAAGCAACATCTGGGCCGACGAGTTCGCCAACTTCGACACCCTCGCCTTCGCAGAGCTCGACAACGCCAGGCTCGGCCAACAACACAGACGATCTGTCAGCCATCTGCTGACCGGCCGTTTCCGAATCGGTTAGGCGTTTTCGTACGCGGTAACGACCTCGTCGGTGGGGCCGTCCATGATCAGTTCGCCCTTTTCGATCCAGATCACCCGGTTGCAGGTGTCCCTAATGGACTGCATTGAGTGACTGACCAAAAACACCGTGCCCGCGTTGTCGCGAATCTCACGGATCCGATCCTCACTGCGCTGACGGAACTGACGGTCACCGACGGCCAAAGCCTCATCGACGATCAGGATTTCGTGATTGCGGATCGTGGCGATGGCGAATTTCAACCGGGCAGTCATGCCTGAGGAGTACGTCCGCATCGGCAGGTCAATAAATTGGCGCATACCAGCGAAGTCGACGATGTCGTCGTAGCGCTCTTCGATTTCGGCTTTTGAGAACCCCAGTGCCAAACCGCCGAGCATCACATTGCGCTGACCTGACAAGTCACGGATCAGGGCCGCACCGACGCCAAGCATGCTGGGTCGGGTGCTGGCGTAGACGGCACCGCGGGTCGCTGGGGTGAGCCCAGTGATCGCCCGCATCAGCGTCGATTTGCCCGAGCCGTTCGAGCCGATGATGCCGACGCTGTCATTTTCGTAGGCAGTGAAAGTGATGCCCTTGAGCGCGTGCACGGTCTGCATCCGCTTTGCCCGCTTGAACATCCCACTTGTGGTGTCGGCCGCGGTTGCTCGTTTACCGGTGGCGAAGACTTTGTACTCGACGTGGAGATCTTGAATTACGACGACCGGCTTGCGTTCAGTGGACACTTCGGGTGTTTCGGTCTCGGGTGTTTCGATCTCAGGTGACTCGGCCATATTGCTCCTCTGCAGCCCAGAAGTAGATGGCGCCAAGAATTAGCAAGCCAAATGACCAGCAGGCGATGATCGGCCAGAACTGCAGCCGGACGTCATATAACGGGTCGGAATCCAATAGGAGTTCTCTTGAGAGGCTCAAGAAGGCGTATACCGGCTGGAATTCCATTATCGCCAGGAATTTGGGGTGACCTTCGAACCTGACGTCAAGTGCGAAGAAGATGCCGGTCGTGTAGAAGAACAGTCGCGTGACGAAAGGCAGGAGGTTGGTCAAATCACGAACGTGGACCGTCATTCGTGCGACAAAGAACGCTAGGCCGTTACAGAAGAGGTAGTAAAAAACCAAGACGGGAATCATCAACAGCCAATTCCAAGTCGGCAGGTGCCCAGAGCCAATCAGGATGACCAATAGCAGCGTCAACGTTGGCACCAACTGCATGAACTTTTGGGTGACCACCGAAACAGGTAACGCCATGCGCGGGAACGAGAGGCTCTGTACTAGGGCGCTATTTCCGGTGATGGATTTAGCGCCTGCACCCAACGATGAGCTGAAGAATTCGAACATGAAGACACCGATAAGCAAGAACTCAAAAAAATCGGGTGTGCTGCGTCGGCTCTTCATCAGGATGCCGAAGACCAAGCCGAAGACCAGTGCATTTAGCAGCGGCTTTAGGACTACCCAGAACATGCCGAGACGCTTCCGTTGGTTCTCGGCCTCGATTCGATACTTGGCGAGCGAAACGATGAAGTCTTTGCGGCTAGCGACATCCCGTAGGTACGTACCTAACGGGGGTCGGCCGCCTACCCGGGTAAGGCCAAACGCCTCTGGGTCTTCGACCGGTTGGGTCATGCGGTTTAGTCCTTTGAGTGTCTAGGTGCGCCGCCAACTAGGCCAACGCCTAGACGAGTCTAGGACACTGTGGGTGAGCCACGTCTGACGCCTAAGAGCCGGTGGCGTGCTCCTGGCTGCAGATGCGCGCAAATTCGGCTTCGCTCGCGTCGGCCACGATGACGAGGGAGCCGCCGCCAAGCAGCGCCGCGACTAGCGCTTGAGCGTCTTGGGTCAGACTCGCCGGCGCCAGTGCGCGGCGATCGTGGCTCGGCTCGGTGCTGAGCAGGTCGTGGTGAGTCAACGTCAATCCACCCACGTCCAAGGCGAGGTCGTTGGCCTCAGGTGGGTTGAGGTCGACAAAAATGTCTCCGCAGGCCGGCACGGCAATGCCGACGTCGATGAAGCCAACTGGTTCGTCAACAAAGCGAGCGCCGAGCGGGCGCAGCGAAGCGGCGAGTTTGATCGGCTCGCTGGCTTGCAGTTCTGGCCCGGTCAGGGCGATGTCAGCGTCGTTGTCAGTAACGACCACTCCTACCCGCCAAGCGCCAAGTAGCCAGACAAAACGCAGCCAATGACTTGGCAGCGCCAACCTCAAGCGCGTGCCGCGTTCTACTTCTAGGTCGTCGACTAGGAAATTTGCCACCTTGGCGACCCAGTTGGCCATGGTTACTGAACTGAGCTCGACTCGCTCACCAGTTTTGGCGTCATAGTAGGTAATTAGCGGCTTGGGGCCAGGTTCTAACAGCGTTGCCAAAGTGCCAGTCATACGGCGACGCTATCGGTTGCGGTGATCGCGACACGCCGAGGGAGATACCAAATTTGCTATTCGGCTTGACGTATTGGGGAGACCGTACTGTAATTACATGCATGTCATTCGTCGGTTGGATCGAAGGGGACGACCCCGAGCTCATGTGGCAAGAGCGTGCCTTGTGCGCGCAAACCGATCCTGAGTCCTTTTTCCCTGAAAAAGGCGGATCGACTCGCGAAGCTAAGCGAGTCTGCCTCACCTGCGACGTCAAGACCGAGTGCCTGGAATACGCCCTCGGCCATGACGAGCGCTTCGGAATCTGGGGCGGACTTTCCGAACGTGAGCGGCGCAAGCTCAAAAAGCGCGCCTGAGTCGCTGGGCGAGTATTACCGGCGCAGTCCGCTGACCGCCTAGGCTGGCCAGCATGCACGCCGATGACTCGACCCAGCGCTGGCGAACCAAGCCGCCGAGCGTCGTAGCGGTACTCGTTGCCCACCGCGGATCTCGTTGGCTGCCGCAAACTCTGGCTTCGTTGGATGCGCTGTCGTATCGGCCCAACACGACGGTGTTGGTTCACGACAATACCGATCAGGCCACCCGCGACCTATTGGCCGCAAACGCTCATGCTGACCGGGTAGTAGTCAGCAAAGACCGCACTGGTTTTGGCGCCCAAGTCGCTCATGCCTTGGAGTCCGAAACTGAGGCGTACGACTGGATTTGGCTGCTACACGATGACGCAGTCTGCGCCCCGGACGCATTATCAGCCCTGCTTGATGAGGCGACCAAGGATGATTCGATCGGGATCGTCGGACCCAAGATTCGCGAGTGGCCCTCGCTGCGTCGACTTCTTGAAGTAGGGGTGACTGTTACCGGGACTGGTCACCGCGAAACGGGGTTGGAATCTGGTGAACCCGATGCTGGACAGCACGACCGGGCTCAAGACG
>JAKPAQ010000592.1 GCA_029779385.1 Actinomycetes bacterium
TTG
This sequence comes from Actinomycetes bacterium, assembly GCA_029779385.1. The sequence continues at coordinate 4 of JAKPAQ010000592.1, forward strand.
TAGTCGTGGCCGTGACCGATTTTCTTTGCGCCCGCATAGTGCGCGTCGCGTAGGGCCGGCGGCACTGCGCCGGCTTTTCCGGCTCGCACATCGCCCAACGCCGAATCGATCGCGGTGATCACCGAGTTCGACTTCGGTGCAGTAGCTAGGTGGATGACCGCTTGGGCCAGCGTGATCCGTGCCTCCGGAAACCCGATCATGGCGACAGCTTGGGCGGCCGCGACAGAAATCTGCAGGCTCGTCGGGTCGGCCATCCCGATGTCTTCGCTCGCCAAAATCATCAGGCGACGGGCAATAAAACGCGGGTCCTCCCCCGCCTCGACCATCCGGGCGAGGTAGTGCAGGGCCGCGTCGACGTCAGAACCGCGGACCGATTTGATGAACGCGCTCGTCACGTCGTAGTGCTGGTCACCGGCGCGGTCATAGCGAACTGCCGCTCGGTCGACCGCGAGGGCCGCGTCTTCTACGGTGACGACGTCGCGATCTTGGCTCTGGGTTGCCCCGGCGGCGGCCTCCAAATAGGTCAGCGCCCGTCGCGCATCTCCGCCGGCTAGCCGCAATAGGTGGTCGATAGCCTCGGGTTCGACCGTTACTTTGCCGCCAAGACCGCGGTCGCTGGCAATGGCCCGAGTTAGTACTTCGCGAATGTTGTCCTCACTCAGTGGCTGCAAAGTGAGCAGCAGCGAGCGACTCAGCAGCGGCGAAATCACACTGAAGTGCGGGTTCTCGGTGGTGGCCGCGACCAGACTCACCCACCGGTTCTCCACGCCCGGCAACAAGGCGTCCTGTTGGGCCTTACTGAACCGGTGAACCTCGTCGACGAACAGGACGGTTTCTTTGCCGGTATTTGCCAATGCTTGACGAGCGCCGGCGATGATCTCGCGGACTTCTTTGACTCCGGCGCTGACCGCTGACACTTCGACAAACCGGCGATCGGTTTGCAGGCTGATCAGGCTGGCCAAGGTCGTCTTGCCGGTCCCTGGCGGACCCCACAGCAGCACGGTAAGTGGCGCTTCACCTTCGATCATTCGGCGCAATGGCGAACCGAGGGCGAGCAAATGTTCTTGGCCGACGAGTTCGTCCAGCGAACGTGGCCGCATTCGCACCGCAAGTGGAGCACTCGCGTGCTGGTTGCCCGCAAGGGTGCCGCCTGAGTCACGACGTGGGCCGCCTTGATTTGGCAGGTCGAACAGTCCGTCGCTCACCACACAAGACTAGTGGCTTAGACCGCGACGACTCGGTCCAGTCGCGAATGGCGGCGGCGGATTTCCTGATCGATTCGGTTTCGCAGGGTGAACTCGATCGCTGGACAGGAACTGCACGCGCCGGTGAGCGAAACCAACACCGTGTTGTCTTTGACTGAAACCAACTCGACGGCTCCACCGTGCGAGCCGATCACCTCGCCGACTGGTCCGCAAATCACTTCAAGCGCCACCTGTTGCAAGATCGCGTCATCGGCACGTTCGATCTGCCAGCCTTCTGGCTGGCTTAGGGCGGCCGACAGAGCCGTTCGGACCCGCGCGCCAACCACCGGCCACGACAACTCCGGTGACAGCCAAAGCCAAATGGCCGATTCTTCGACAATCGAGGCCCGAAGGACCTGTTCGGCGAACAGCTCGGCCAACGGCGCAGGGAACCTAGTCGGCAGGCCCGGTTCGAGAATGCCTGGCGGCACCACCCACCGAAGTACGTGCGGATCGGTCAGAACCTGCTCGGGGTGCATCGCGATGGCCGAGACCGTCTGGCTGGCACTCATCCGAAGGCGCCGACTACGCGATTTGCGATGAAGGCCGCTACCCATGCCAAGGCAAACATGTAACCGAAGGCGATCGCTGGCCACCGCCACGACCCGGTCTCTCGCCGCAGTACACCGACGGTGGACATGCATTGCAAAGCGAAAGCGAAGAACATCAACAGGGCCGCGATCGTAGCCGGTGAGAACAGCGGTTCTCCCTCATTCGGCCCATCAAGAACCTTCATCTGGCTAAGCGCCAACGCCGGCTCTTCAGGGTTTTCAGCCGCCGCAACCTGACCGAGGGTCGCAACGAAAACTTCGCGAGCAGCAAGCGAGGAAACCAAGCCAATGTTGATTCGCCAGTCGAACCCCAACGGCTCAAACACCGGCTCTACGGCTTTGCCGATCGAGGCTGCAAAGGAGTTGTCCAAGGCATAGGAGCTAACGGCGACTTCGCTGGAGGTGTCGACCCCGTGCGCCTGCATCTCGGCATCGGTGTGTTGCGGAAAGTTCAGCAGCAGCCACAAGATGATCGTCGTGGTCAAGATTATTGACGACACCTTCTTTACGAACGCACCGACGGCCGACCAAACTGCTGCGACTACTGAACGGGCCCGCGGCACCTGATAGGGCGGGATCTCCATGTAGAACGGCAATAACCGTCCGCCGGCGCGAGAGATTTTGGAGGCGACCGCGGCCGCTGACATGGCTGCAACCGCGCCAATCACGTACATGGCGAACAGGATTAGGCCACGCAAGTTGACCGGACCGTATCGTTCGTCGGGCCCGACCAGCAGGCCGATTAGCAGGATGTATACCGGCAACCGGGCCGAGCAGGTGACCAATGGTGCGGCCATCATCGTGGCCAACCGATCGCGTGCCGACGGCAATGAGCGAGTCGCCATGATGCCAGGAATTGCGCAGGCCACCGACGAAAGCAAAGCGACGAACGCCCGGCCTTCTAAACCTGCCTTTGCCATCACCCGATCCATCAGGAAGGCCGCTCGCGCCAAGTAGCCCGAACCTTCAAGCAGTGCGATCAGAATGAAAAGCAAGGCGATTTGCGGGAGGAATACCAGGACGCCGCCGACACCGCCAATCAATGCCTCGCCAACGAAAGACGCGAGCCAGTCAATTGAAATGAGTTGCGCGGCCGCCTCGCCAAGCCACGCAAATATGCCCTCAATCCAACCTTGGATTGGCGCAGCGACGACGAAGATTGTCTGGAAGAACGCGAACATGACCGCAAAGAAGACGGCCGTCCCCCAAACCGGATGCAACAGCACCGCATCAATCCTGCTAGTGCGCGCGTCTGAGTCGGGTTCAACATAGTTGGCTGCGGCCAGCACCGAACTTGCCCAAGCAGCAGTTTCGGCAGCATCCGTTGGGGGTGCTATGACCGGGGCCGGCCAGTCGCGCCACCTGGCCAGTGTCTGCTTCAAATTCGCGACTTGGCCCCGATCGCCGGGTGTAACCGCCACGACTGAAACGCCTAGTGCGTTAGTCAACGCGAGAATGTCGATCCGGCCGCCGCGACGCTGCAAGTCGTCAGTGAAGGTCAACGCGACACAAGTCGGTAGGCCGCGTTGAAGAACTTGGGCCAGCAGCGTTAGTGAGCGGCGCAAGGTGGTCGCGTCAACGACCACGATCACCCCGTCTGGCGTGGCACTTATCTCGCCATTGGCTTCCAGAACGTCTACTACGACGTGTTCATCAGGGCTAATGGCATCGAGGCTATAGGTGCCAGGCAGATCCTCAAGGACGACAAAGTCATCGGCTAGTCGCGCTCGCCCCTCGTATTTCGCGACGGTCACGCCCGGATAGTTCCCAGTTTTGGCCCGCAGGCCAGAAAGGG
>JAKPAQ010000614.1 GCA_029779385.1 Actinomycetes bacterium
GAGTGTGCCGCCGTGGCAAATGACGAGAGCGACTGCCTGGCGATGCTACAGCGCCGCGATGGTGAATCCCTCTACCAGCTGCTGACCCGCCTCGATGCCGCCATCGCCCGCGCATGGAATGAGGGCGAGTTCACCGACGAGATCAACCCGGACTGCTGAACAACTGGCAAGACGGCGATCGTCGGACGCTTACACAGCAGGTTCGCGTTGATGCCGTGATCGAGGGCGAGCTTGGCCACCGAGATCCCCGGCTCGCAGGCGAGCGCGGCAAGGTGGCGTTTGAGGTCGACCGGATAGTTCGGGCGCCCCTTGCGGGTCACGCGGGTGATGCCATTCGTGGCCAAAGTGGTCCCCACCAGAAATTTGGTGGGGACCACTCTGGGCGATCCCCGTCACCGACGAAAGACGGTGCTGGGCGGACGCTTACCGCTTGCCCGCGTAATTGCTGATCAAATGCCGTCCCGCCAGCCGCGACTCTACATAGTTGAGAGCTATGCATAGGGGTCGGCCTGAGACAGTCGTGGGTTGCCTTCGGAGGTGATGCTGCGTGGGTTCGGCCCTTAAGGTCTCAGTCCGGCCATCACCTGCCGTTCGCCTCGCGGGCAGACCCGCCCTCCTGACGAGCGGTTCGGTCGGACTCCTGCCACTTTGGCCGTGAAGCACCAAGCGTTGCTCGGTGCTGAACCCTGAATCAACTTCTGGGTTCTCGTCATTTCGGCGACGCGCGTGCGCTGTTCTTGTTGCCGTCGCAGTACCACGCACCGACATCCCAACTGACGAAATAGCAGGCCGTCGGAGCTTTGCAGCCTCTCCCCTGCATCGGGCTTTGTTTCCAAGTCCAGAAGATGTCCGTGCGCACCCTCAACGCCGGCCTACAAGTCGAATAGCGTCACTTCCGGCCGTGCGAAGAACCGAACCGGTATCAGTGAGGTGCCCAGCCCCCGCGACACGTACAGCGGACACATCGCTGTTTCATACCACCCTGCCACAAAATCACCGCTGCCGGGCGGCAACAGTCCAAGTGGCCAACCGAAAATCGTAACTTGGCCGCCGTGGGTGTGACCGGACAAACAGAGGTCGAATCCTTTTCCAGCCAAGTCGCGGCGTGCCGATTTAGTAGTGAAGAAAC
>JAKPAQ010000633.1 GCA_029779385.1 Actinomycetes bacterium
TCGGCCCCGTCGCGAAGGCGCCACGCCATTGTCGCGATAACAGTCAAAGCCATCACTGCGGCAGCAGTGTCCATCCCGTCATAAAAGGCGACGAACTGCATGGTGAACCCGCCGACCAACACTGGAATCAGCGGCACCTTGATGCCTGCAGTGGCAACGGCCCGGGTGATCTCGATCGCCGCGACGACCAGTGCGGCTGCAACGACGACTACGAACAGATCCTTGATCCAGAAAAGCGACGCCAAGACAAGCGCAACAAGGCTTAGCCCGACGGTAATGGCAGCACGCAGGTCGCGCCCGGCCCGGCCGGATGCTCGGTCTTTTTCTGCGGGTGCCTGATCCTTAGACGTCAAGGAGCTCGGCCTCTTTGTGCTTCAACGTCTCGTCGATGACATCGACGTGCTTTTTCGTCAACGCGTCGAGGCGCTTCTCGGCACCGGCGTTGTCGTCCTCGCTAATTTCAGAGTCTTTTTCGGCCTTATCGAGCGTCTGCTTGGCTCCGCGGCGAACGCCACGAACCGCCACGCGGCCTTCTTCGGCCTTGGATTTGGCGAGCTTGATGTATTCCTTACGGCGTTCCTCGGTCAGTTCCGGGAGCGAAATTCGCAAGACCTTGCCGTCGTCTGAGGGGTTTACGCCCAAGTCCGATTCGCGGATGGCCTTTTCAATGGCCGCTTTCGCGCCCTGGTCATAGGGGCTAATGATCACGGTGCGCGGCTCGGGTACCTGAAAACTCGCCAACTGCTGCAGCGGCGTCGGCGTGCCGTAGTAGTCCGCTGTGATTTGGGCGAACATCGCGGGGTGGGCGCGGCCAGTACGAATTGCAGCGAATTCTTCGCGCGTGTGCTCAACCGCTTTGGTCATCCGGCTTTCGGCGTCACGCAGGGTCTCGTCAATCACGTCATGCTCCATTGCATTGTCGGGCTCACGTCAGGCGTGAACTAGCGTTCCAATCATCTCACCACGAAGTGCGCGAGTGATTGCGCCCTCGGCGTTCATGTTGAACACCATCATGGGCAGTTCGTTCTCCATGCAAAGCGCGAACGCGGCCGCGTCCACCACCTGCAGGTTGCGTTGCAGTGCTTCGCCAAAAGTCAGGCTGTCAAATCGGCGAGCCTCAGGGTTGTGGCGCGGGTCGGCGTCATAAACCCCATCGACACCGTTCTTGCTCATCAAGACCACGTCGGCCTTGATTTCCAAAGCACGCTGGGCCGAAACTGTGTCGGTGGAGAAATAGGGCATTCCGGCGCCGGCACCGAAAATGACTACGCGACCCTTTTCCATGTGGCGAATGGCGCGGCGCGGCACATACGGCTCGGCGACCTGCGCCATCGCGATAGCGGACTGGACCCGCGTCTCGATGCCCTGCTTCTCAATGAAGTCCTGCAAGGCAAGCGCGTTCATTACCGTGCCGAGCATGCCAATGTAGTCGGCTCGTGAACGTTCCATGCCCCGTTGGCTCAGTTCTGCGCCGCGGAAGAAGTTGCCGCCACCAACGACGATCGCTACCTGAACGCCGTCGTTAACGGCTTGAGCGATTTGGGCGGCGGCGTCATTTACGACGTCGGGGTCAATTCCGATTGCCCCTCCCCCGAAAACCTCTCCGGACAACTTGAGAAGAACGCGGCGAGCCATGAGACGAGGCTATCGGATCAGACCTTCATCGCTGTGGTCGGATCGTTCGAAGAGAAAAAGTAAGCGGCCCTGCGGAAAAGTTCCGCAGGGCCGCTTACTTTATTTTGCTACGCCTCAGGCGCCAACCTCAATGTGGCTGAACCGGGTGATGGTGATTCCGGCTTCGTCAGCAACGGCCTTAACCGTCTTCTTGTTGTCGGTGACGCTGGCCTGATCGAGCAGGACGTTCTCCTTGAAGAAACCGTTGACTCGACCTTCGATGATCTTGGGCAGAGCCTGCTCTGGCTTGCCCTCCTCCTTGGCGGTCGCCTCGGCGATTTCGCGCTCCTTGGCGACGATCTCGGCCGGGACGTCCTCACGGGTTAGCCAACGCGGACGCATCGCTGCGATCTGCATTGCGATCGAGCGGGCCACGTCCTCGTTGTCGCCAACGAATTCGACCAGGACGCCAACAGCCGGCGGCAAATCGCTCGCGCGGCGGTGCATGTAAGTCGCGACCTGCCCGCTCAGCGCGCTCACGCGGCCGAGTTCGAGCTTTTCGCCGATTACAGCAGCCAGCGCGCTGATCGTCTCGGTGACGGTCTTGCCGCCATCGAGGACAACGTTTGCGAATTCAGCGGCATCAGCAGGCTTCGCAGCGTCTGCTGCAGCGGCCAACTGCTGAGCCAGTTCGATGAACTGCTCGTTCTTGGCAACGAAGTCGGTCTCGGAGTTGAGCTCAACAATGGCCGAACCAGCGTTGGCGACCAAGCCCGAGGAAGCCTCGCGCTCAGCACCGCGCTTGGCGGCCTTGGCCGCACCGGAGATCCGCAGGGCCTCGATGGCCTTGTCGAAATCGCCGTCGGCCTCAGTGAGCGCCTTCTTCGCATCCATCATGCCCGCGCCAGTCGCGTCGCGGAGTTTCTTCACATCGGCAGCAGCAATTGCCATGTTCTTACCTCAGTTCTGGTTTTGGGAAGGGGTCAGGAAGCCGGGGCGTCTTCAGCCGGGGTCTCGGCAGCAGGGTCGGCCGGGGTCTCGGCAGGCGCGTCAGCGGCGGGCTTGTCCGAGCTGAGCAGTTCCTTCTCCCAATCGGCCATCGGCTCTTCAGCACCAAGCTCTTCGCCCGGTGCCTCTTCGCCGGTCTTAGCGCCCGAACGCGAGAGCAAGCCCTCAGCAACGGCGTCGGCGATGACGCGAGTCAAAACGCCAACCGAACGGATTGCGTCGTCGTTGCCCGGGATCGGGTAATCGACATCGTCGGGGTCGCAGTTGCTGTCCAAGATCGCGATGATCGGGATACCCAACTTGCGGGCTTCGTCAACTGCGAGGTGTTCCTTGTTCGTGTCGACGATCCAGACAGCGTTCGGCACGCGGCCCATATCGCGGATACCGCCGAGGGTGCGGTTGAGCTTGGTGTACTCGCGCCGCATCTGCAGCAGTTCCTTCTTGGTGCGGTTGGAACCGGCGACATCGTCAAAGTCGATCTCTTCGAGTTCCTTCATCCGCTTGAGGCGGTCGGACATCGTCGAGTAGTTGGTCAGCATGCCGCCGAGCCAGCGCTGGTTGACGTAAGGCATGCCGACGCGCTTAGCCTGCTCTTCTACCGGCTCTTGCGCCTGACGCTTGGTGCCGACGAACAGAATCGTCCCGCCACGAGCAACCGTGCCCTTGACGAACTCGTAAGCCGAGTCGATGTAGGCAAGCGACTGCTGCAAGTCGATGATGTAGATGCCATTGCGCTCGGTGAGGATGAATCGCTTCATCTTGGGGTTCCAACGGCGGGTCTGGTGCCCGAAGTGAACGCCGCTTTCGAGCAGCTGACGCATGGTTACGACGGCCATCGTCGTACTTCCTTCCAATCCAAGTTGACGCACCACCGGTTGGCGATGCCCTGGTGTCCGACTGCTGTCCACCCAGTTTCTGGGACTTGGCCAGTAGTCCTGAGTTCAGAGAATCTCGTCACCCAAGAAACGGACACGCGAATTTCCGCCGAAAAAGACGGATACTTCAAGTCTAGTGCACCAATGCATGCGATAAGAAATCGGCCATGCTCCACAATTACGGTGCGCCTCAGCGTTAATCCACAAGAGCCACCATTGGACTGTTGGCCGGCGGGTTCTTCAATGTTTGCTCAAGGAATGGTTCAGACCCAAGTCATCGCCGTTATTGTTAGCGCGATCTTCCAGTTTTTCGTCGCCAACTCTCCCACGCCTTGGGTTTGGCCACTAGGAGATCAACAAGTCGAGCGGCAGTTTGACCCGCCAGCAAGCGACTATGGCCCCGGACACCGCGGGATCGACATCCCTGGAAAGCCGGGCGAAACCGTCCGCGCTGTTGCCGTTGGCACGGTCACCTTTGCCGGCGAAGTTGCGGGGGTGCCGACCATCACGATCAGTCACGGAGTGGAGCGTTCGACCTATCAGCCAGTCAAGGCGAGTGTGCGAGTCGGCGACGCGGTCGATGCCGGTCAGCGAATCGGTCGACTCGGCGGTTCGCATCCATCGTGCCGAACAACCTGCCTAAATCTTGGCCGACTGCGTGGTGACAACTACCTAGATCCGGCCGCGTTGCTGGTCAGTTCTGGCAGTTACCGGCTGATAAGTCCGGTTGGTCCAGTTCCCGAACCACCAGCGCAGGCAGTCGGCCACTTGCCGTTAGCCGGCCCAATCACTTCTAGCTTCGGGATGAGGATCCACCCAATAACTGGCGTCCGAAAACTCCACGACGGCGTCGATATCGGTGCCGCCTGCCAGACACCGGTGCCGTCCGTTGCTGCTGGGAAGGTAACTATTTCAGGCCGTCGAGGTGGTTACGGCGAACAAGTTGAGGTTCGCCATCGAAATGGCATGCGGACCTCCTATTCGCACTTGAGTCGACGCTCAGTAGCGACCGGCGCACAGGTGCGGAAGGGGTCGATTGTCGGACTCGTCGGTTCAACCGGTTACTCGACCGGCTGCCACCTGCACTTCATGAAAATTGTCAATGGCCAACGGGTCGATCCTGTCGGTTGACCGTTCAGGCTCGCGGGTGCGCCTGCGCAAATGCTGCCCGCAGTCGATCGGCACTAACGTGGGTATAAATCTGGGTAGTGCCAAGGGACGCATGGCCCAACAGCTCCTGGACCGAACGCAGGTCGGCTCCGCCCTCGAGCAGATGAGTCGCGGCCGTGTGCCGCAGCCCGTGAGGACCAATATCAGGCGCTTCGGGGACTGCGGCCACTCGATCGTGGACGATTCGGCGCACCACCCGCGGATCAATACGACCGCCCCGAGCGCCGAGGAAGAGCGCTGGGCCACTGGACAAGTTCGCGGCCTGCGGGCGGCCAGCTGTTAGCCAAGTATCGAGTGCCTCAGCGGCCGGAACACCATAGGGAACCATCCGTTCCTTGTTGCCTTTGCCAAGAACTCGCAAGACCCGCCGGTGGTGATCGAGGTCGTCAACATCTGCGCCAACCAACTCCCCCACCCGAATACCGGTGGCGTAAAGCAGCTCGATGATGGCAAGATCGCGAATCCCGAGCACACCTTCATCTTCGATTCCGGTGGCGATCGCGTCTACTACCTGGCGCATATCGACCTGGTTCAATGCTGGCGGCAACATCCGATGTGCTTTAGGGGCGGCCAGCAGGGCACCCGCGTCAGTCGATGCCCTTTCGGTTCGTTCGAGCCAAGCGGTAAAAACTCGTGCGGCCGTAGACCGGCGGGCCAAAGTGGTTCGGGCCCGCCCCCTCGACTGCAGGCCTGCGAGCCAGCTGCGCAGCGTCCGAATCGTGAGGTCTGCCGGATCGTCCAAATGCAGCAGGTTCGCGTGAGTGGCCAGGCTGGTCAGATCCACTAGATACGCGCGGATTGTGTGTTCGGCCAACCCGCGCTCATGTCGCAGATGCTCCTCGTAATCGGCCAACGTCGCCGCCCACTTTTCGGAAAAGTCACCCACCTGCCAACCTTCGCACTTTGGCTAACCAGTTTTTCGGACCTAGGCCGCTCAGCGCGAATAAACCGAAACTTCGGTCGCTTTGAGACTCAACCAAATTTGCGCCCCAGGCTCGATCTGGAGTTCGGCAGCCGCAGCGGAGGTGACGTCTGCGAGGACCCCGTCCACGTCTACTCGGCAAGTGCCGCCGCGCTGTTCAATTCCGCGAACCGTGCCGCGTCGAACATTGCGAGGACTACCCTCGGGCTTTTGCCGGTGCAGCGCCACCGCGGTCGGCGAAAACGTCGCCATTGCTGGTGCACCGATAACGAGTTCTTCAGCGGACTCACCAAGCAACTCGTGCTGGTCGTTGTCGCGAACAGTTTTGGGACCCGTTGCGACTCCGTCGATCAGGTTAACCCCGGCAAGGGCGGCAGCAAACGGGCTCCGTGGATGAGAAAGCACGTCCCTACTCGGTCCCGAGTCGATTATTCGGCCATCGTCAATAACGATCGTTCGATCGGCCAGGACCAAGGCGTCGAGTGGATCGTGGGTAACAATCAGTGCAGTTCGGTTCGCCAAAACTCGGCCGATGACTTTTCGCAACTGCGGCACCGACGGCGCGTCCAGCGCCGCCATCGGCTCATCTAGTAAGACCACGTCGGGCGCGGCAGCCAACGCCCGGGCAAGCGCCACTCGTTGGGCTTGGCCACCAGAAAGTTCAAACGGTCGCCTGGCCGCCAACTCAGTCAGCCCGAGTTCGGCCAGCCACGAGTCAGCGATTGCACCGGGGTTGTTAGCGCCCGTGCAAGTTGGCCCAAAAGCCACATTGGCGCGAACGTCAAGATGAGGAAAGAGAAGCGAAGCCTGAGTCAACAGCGCAACTGACCGCTCGTGCGGTGCGACCCAAGTTTTCGGGCCGACCAGTTCACGATCGCCGACCTGAACTCTCACCTGCTCGAGTTTCAAGAGTCCAGCGATCGCGGCGAGTACGGTCGACTTTCCGGTGCCATTCGGCCCGACGAGGGCAACAGTCTCACCCGATTCGACGTCAAACTCGAGGTCCACCCCGCGGGCCGAGTCCACGACGTGGACTTGCAGACTCACCATGGGTTTCTCCCTGGCCTACGAACCACCGCAATCACCACGACCGCGACCATCACCAAAAGCAAGGAAAGTGCGATGGCTGCCTGTGGGTCGGTTTCGCGCTGCAGGTAGATCTCTGGTGGCAAGGTTCTGGTTACCCCCTGCAAGCTTCCGGCGAAAGTGATTGTGGCGCCAAACTCGCCCAGTGCGCGAGCGAAACTGAGCACGGTTCCGGCCACAAGTCCTGGCCAAACCAGCGGCAACGTCACCTTGGTCAAGACGCGCGATGGGTTGGCGCCGAGTGTCGCCGCGACTCGTGAATACCCCGGATCAGTGCCACGAAGTGCGCCCTCCAGACTTACCACCAAGAACGGCAATGCAACAAAAGTCTGCGCAATGACTACTGCTGCGGTGCTAAAGGCGATCTGAATTCCTAAGACCTCAAGGTGCTGACCCAACAGGCCGCGGCGGCCAAAGGTGTAGAGCAGCGCTATGCCCCCAACAACCGGTGGCAGGACCAATGGAAGCAAGATGAACGGCCGCACGACGTCGACAAGTCGCGAACTCGATCGGGCCAGAAAAAGTGCCATCGGCACGCCGATCAGCACACAAATCGCGGTGCTCATTGACGCGGTACGCAGACTCAACGACAGCGCCGCGAGAGACGATTCAGAAGTGACCAGCGAACCAAAATCGCCCCAGTCGACCCGCAGGACCATCGCCACCAGCGGCAAGATCACAAACGCCAGACCTGCCACGGCCGGAATCATCGTCCACCGCGGCAGGTCTACCTGGTTAATACTCACGGGGTGCCGAAGCCGGCCTTCGTAAAGACGTCCTTGCCCTTCGATCCGGTGATCAAGTCGACGAATGCTTGCGCGAGGTCGGCGTCACTTGCCTTCGCCAACGGCGCGATCGGGTAGGCGTTGACTACTTCGTTGGCCTCTGGGATCTCAATTCCAGTTACCGTGTCACCAGCAGAAATCACGTCCGTGACGTATACCAAACCAGCATCGGCCTCGCCGCTAGTGACTTTGCCGAGTACATCGGTAACCGACTGCTCTTCGCTGACTGGTTTCACCGTCACCCCGACCTTTTTCAGCAATTCCTGTGAGGCGGCACCGCAGGGAACCTGCGGGGCGCACAGCACGACCTTGACCTCTGGGTTCGAAAGATCTTCGAGCGACTTAACCTTTGCCGGGTTATCGACCGGCGTAGCGATTTCTAGCACGTTTGTGGCGAAAATGACCGGGTCCTTGGCGGTTCCGTCTTCATCGACCACTAGGGCCATCGTGCGCTCATCTGCGGAGGCGAAAACGTCCGCCGGCGCGCCTTCGTTGATTTGCGCCGCCAGGTCAGAGGACCCACCGAATGACAGTTTCACTTCGACGCCTTCGTTGGCATCTTCAAACTCTTTGGCCAACTCGGTGAACGTTCCCTTTAGCGATGCGGCGGCAAAGACCGTTAGTGTCCGGTCCTTGTCAGCATCAGCAGAATCGTCAGAGCCACAGGCGGCAAGGCCAGCAAGCAGGGCAAGCGTTCCGACAAGGGCCGCCAACTTGGTGAATCTGGTCTTCATCCGATCTCTCCTACTGTTTCGATAATTACGTTGGTTGCTTTGACCACGGCCACGCCGACCACACCGACCTCGAGGCCAAGTTCGCGCACCGATTCGGTGCTGATCAGCGATACGACGCGATGTGGCCCGCACTGCAGTTCCACTTGTGACATCACCTGGTCGCTGATGACGTTCGTGACGATCCCGACAAATCGGTTGCGTGCCGACCTTGCTACGCCGGTTGGATCCGGCGCTTCAGGAAGCGATTGACGCGCATGTGTGGCTAGGCTCTTGCCATCGATGACCGTTCGGCCCGATCCATCTTTAGCGCTTTCGAGTCGGCCCGAACTAATTAGTCGTCGTACGGTGTCGGTACTGACTCCCAAGAATGTTGCTGCATCTGCGACTCGCACTTGCGTCATGATTGGCAGTCTAACCACGCAAATAGGTCAACCGAGGTGGAGGGACAATGGGCAGGTCAGTTGATGCACACGTTCACCAGATAGCCGATGCGGTTCGATTGGCCATCGCTGAACGAGCGAAAGACGGGTCGATCTCCCTAGCCGTAGGTGAAATCGATGGCGGCCGTTTGGCCTCGGCCGCCTACGCCAACCGGGACGTCCCTGGCTTCGACAACAGCCAGATGGATGGCTTCGCCGTGAATTCGGCTGACTTGGCCACGACCGCGAACGGCCCGGTCACTTTGACCACGGTTGCTCACGTTGTTGCTGGCGCGACGAATCCACCGAGGCTCGAGTCCGGTCAGGCCGCGCCAATCATGACTGGCGCACCGCTACCACCCAACGCGGATGCAGTCGTTGCTGTCGAGCGCACCCTCGATCGCGACTTCGGCCCCCCAACAGGCGGTGGGACCGTGACCTTCCACGCGCCAGTGACACCGGGCGCATTCATCCGCACGGCCGGGGTAGACGTTCGTGCAGGCGCGCTCCTGCTCGATGCGGGCGCACCACTTCACCCCGGTGCGGTTGGCGCACTCGTTGCCGCGGGAGTCCAAAGCGTAAACGTTGCGCCGCGCCTACGGCTGGCGATTGTCAGCACCGGAAGTGAAGTTGCAAACGGCGACGTACCAGATGTCAACGCAACTGCGCTTCGGGCAGCCGCAACCCAGTTGGGCCTAGCTGCCACAACTCATGTTTGCCCCGATGACCCAGAAGCTCTCAGCGAGCTCCTGGAGCAAATCGGCCTTTCTAATGACTTGATCATTACTACCGGCGGCGTGAGCGCCGGAACTCGCGAAGTGGTTCGCCAGGCGTTAGCCGGGGCGCCAGAGGCTTGGTTCGGTCACGTTGATGTGCAACCTGGCGGGCCCCAAGGACTCGCGCAGATCGACGTCTTGGGCCGGGTTATTCCGGTCGTTTGCCTGCCGGGAAACCCAGTCAGCGCACTCGTGTCATTTGAGTTGTTCCTACGCCCACCGTTGGCCGAATCAGTTGGATTGGCGCCATGGCGTCAATCTGGACAAGCACCGCTGGCAGAGCCACTGGAGTCAGTTGCCGGTCGGCTTCAGGTACGGCGCGGCCGCCTCGACGATGCTGGCCAGGTGAACCTCATCGGCGGGCCTGGTTCTCATTTGATGGCTTCATACGCTCGCGCTGACCTGCTGGTGCTCGTGCCCGAGCAGGTCACCTCGCTCTCGGCCGGCGATACGGTGGAGTGGTGGAGGATCGCGTGACTAAATCTAATGAAAACCTAAGCCACTATCGTGCCGACGGCAGCGCCCATATGGTCGACGTGACCGCCAAGGCCACCACGAAGAGAGTGGCCAGCGCATCGGGGATTTTTCGCACTCGCCCCGATGTTGTTCAGCAGATTATGACTGCCAACCTGCCCAAAGGTGAGGCCTTGGCAACTGCGCGGATCGCCGCGATCATGGCGGCAAAACGAACCCCGGACCTGATTCCCCTGTGCCACCCACTTCCGCTCGGGGCAATCACGATTGATTTTGAGGCCTCGGCCGATTCTGTTCGGATCACCGCCACCGTGGCCACGACCGCGCCGACGGGTGTCGAAATGGAGGCCCTCACGGCCGTTTCAGTAGCCGCTTTGACCTTGTTCGACATGGTCAAAGCCGTTGACGCCAAGGCCGTGATCGAACAGATCCAAGTAGAGTCCAAGGCCGGTGGAACCCACGATTGGAGCCGAAGTGAGTGAGCCGAAGCGAGTCTTGGGCGTGGTTGTCACCTCCACTCGTGCCGCTGCTGGACGCCGGCCCGACCTGACCGGGCCGCGCATAGCTGACTGGGGACGCGAACAAGGATTCGAAATCAATGGCCCACATGTGATCGCCGACGGTCCGAAAGTTGCCGATCTTCTTCGCGAACTCGTCGGGGCTGGCTGCGCGCTGATCGTAACTACCGGCGGCACGGGCTTCACCGAAGACGACCACACCCCGGAGGCGACCGCCGCGGTCGTCGACCGGCCAGCACCTGGAATTTCGGAAGCAATCCGGGCGCGCGGCCTGAAAAAGACCAGTCACGCAAGTTTGTCGCGCGGAGTTTCTGGGATCGCTGGCCGCACACTGATCGTGAACTTGCCCGGCTCGACCGGCGGCGTTCGCGACGGACTAGAGGTACTAGCTCAGGTCGCCGATCATGCTCTCGATCAACTAGGCCACGGCGAGTTGGCGGCCCACGAAACCCACGGCTAACTATTCCTTGCGCTGAACTAACAGAACACCGTCTCGCAAGATCGCGGGTTCACCGTCGGGTGAATAAGTCTGGCGATCGCGCACTTCGGTGATCAACGTCGTCCAGTCCTTGCCAAGTTCGAGGATCGCAAGGTCTTCTGCTGGCGTTGGGCAGTCCATCGGTTCATGATTGTTGCTGGCCCACGGCGGCGGTTCGGCATGCGCTACCACCAAGAACAGCCCCCCTGGTGCGACCCATTCGGTGGCCCGGCGCAAGATCGAACTGCGGTCTAATCGAGCACGTGAATGCAGGAAGCAAGCCGAAACGAGGTCGTAGGACTTTTCGCTAGTCCAAGCTTCAAGATCGGCGGCAATCCAAGTGACCGCTTCACCCAGTCCCGCGCGACTTGCGGCAGCCTCGCCCCTAGCCAACGCGGTCGGCGATAAATCGACTGCGGTGACCTGCCAGCCGCGTTGCGCCAGCCAGAGCGAGTCGCCACCTTCGCCGGCCCCAAGGTCGAGTGCAGTACCAGCGGTCCGATCGGCGATCGAATCGGCCAACGCCTGATTGACGTTGCCCGACCAGATCCCTTCGGCCGAACCGTATCTAGCTTCCCAATAGCCGAAGGGGTCGCTTGGCTGCGTTCCGCTGCCCTGCCCTAGGTCATGGTTTGCACTCACAAGACGAGCCTAACCGGCCGTTGACGAAGCTATCGGAGTGTGACTAACCCACAGCCCGTTTTCTGTCTCGGCCAGCCCGTGAGACTCCAGCAACCGCAACGATCTGCCGACGGCAACCGTCCCCCACCTGAGTCCGGCAGCCAGTTGAGACTCACTCAATGGTGTTTGATTCAACCGCTGCAAGACGCGCCGAGGCCCCGGTGCAAGGTCTACTTCGGAGCTATCAAGCCAGCCAAACGTGTCGGCCAGCACTTCTTTTCCTGAGGTCACCAACAGCGCTTTGCCGTCGCGGATCGCCCGGTGAACTCCTGTCGATGCTTGTGAGGTCACCGGCCCGGGTACGGCCATCGTCGTCCGGCCTAGTCGGTCGGCCCAATTGAGGGTGTTCAGCGAACCGCTGCGACCGGCGGCCTCCACGACGACAAGGCCAACAGACATCGCCGCAATTAACCGGTTCCGCACCAAGAATCGATGTCGCGCAGGCTGAATGCCGGGCGCGTACTCGCTGATGATCAACCCCTCCTCGGCGGTTCTTCGAAGTAGCGCTGCGTGGGCGCGTGGATAGTCCAGATCGACGCCGCAGGCCATCACCGCGACCGTTGCCCCGCCTGCAACCAACGCTCCTCGGTGGGCACAGGCGTCGATACCGAAGGCTGCCCCGCTGATGATGGTGTGTCCTTGATCGGCGCAGTCTGCCGCAATATCGCTGGCGCACTCGGCCCCGTAGGTCGTGTTGGAGCGAGCACCAACGACTCCGATCGGCGCGGCCATGAGATCGAGTAGGTCCGCGCCGCCGCGAACCCAAATCCCCAGCGGGGAGCCGGCCACCTGCCCAACCGATTCACAGTGAGCCAAGTCGTCCAGACCGGTCGGCCAGTCGTTGTCCCTAGGCACGACCCATCTCGCGTCAACTAGTTTGGCATCGGCCAACGCTCGGTCGGCGCGAGCCGAAGCGGTCTCAGCAGCCAAGGTCCAAGCTTGCGAATTGGCGATTCGCCCACCAGAAATTGCCTGCCAAAGCTCTTTTGGGTCCGAGGTATCGAGTAGCTCTGCGAGCCTTGGGTCGCCAGGTTCGATCGTCAACGAGAGCAAGAGTCTGGCTCTGCGGTCCGAAACGTCTTTCATGCTGCCGCCAAAATGCCAGCAACGTCGCCACCGATGGGACTGCCGCGCCTCAGGTCCAACGCGGTTTGCACGTCAGCCAATTCAGGTCGATCCCGGCCGCATAGGTCTGCGACGCTCCAAGCCAGTCTCAGAATCCGATCTGCCGAGCGCGGAGACGTCTTGTTTGACCGAACTTGGCGCTCCAACAGTTGCATTCCTGCTTCGGCGGCCGGCCAGTTTTTGCGAAGTTCAACCCCTGGAACGGCCGCGTTGATTTGCCACCGAGTGCCGGCCCAACGCGCCGTCTGTCGATCACGCGCCTGGCGAACTAGGTCACGAATTGCTGCCGTGGACGGGGCCGAATCAAGGTCACGACTCAAGGTGTGCCTGCTCGGTTCAACCAACACCCGATGGATATCTATTCGATCTCGAATCGGTCCAGATAGCCGGTCGAAGTAGCGCCTCCTCATCGGTGCGGTGCACTCGCACTTCTGCATCACCGAACCGGCATTCCCGCAAGGACAAGGGTTGGCGGCCAGCACCAGTTGAAACCGTGCCGGGAAAACAGCCGTTTGAGCCGCCCGCGAGACGACGATCTGTCCACTTTCCAACGGTTGACGCAAGGCCTCAAGCACGTTAATCGCGAACTCTGGCGCCTCGTCCAAGAACAGGACACCTTGGTGGGCAAGCGACATCGCCCCCGGTCTGATTCCGCGGCTTCCTCCCCCGACTACTGACACCGCACTGGCGGTGTGATGCGGATCGAGGAAGGGCGGCCGGGTGAGCAGCGGAACGTCGACCGGCAACATGCCTGCCAGTGAGTGGATTGCGCTGGTTTCAAGCGAGGCTTCAGTTTCAAGGTCTGGTAGCAACGACGGCAACCGCTGGGCCAGCATTGTCTTGCCTACCCCTGGCGGGCCCACCAGCAGGAGGTGATGCCCGCCGGCCGCCGCGATCAAGGTCGCCAACCGCGCATCTTCTTGGCCAACCACATCCGCAAGGTGCAGGTCTTCAACCCCCGCCGCCGATGCCCATTGTGGGTCTGACTCACGCAACGGCGGCACTGGTGGATCTTCGGGCTCTTCCTCGCCCCGGAGCATGGCGACGACCTGCCGAAGCGAGCGAACCCCAATGACGTCAATCCCAGGCACCAACTCGGCCTCGGCCGCGTTCACCTCCGGCACAAAGATCCGCTCAAACCCGGCATCGGCCGCCGCGAGGGTTGCGGGCAGCACTCCCCTAGCTGCCCGCAACCGGCCGTCTAAGGCCAGTTCGCCAAAGAACACCGACGTGGCGATCCGATCTAGTGGGATATCGCCCTTGGCCGCAAAAATTGCCAAGCCCATCGCGAGGTCGTAACTGGGTCCGCTCTTGGGCAGGCTGGACGGCGCCAAGTTGATTGTCACGCGCGAGTCTGGCCACGAGGCCCCCGAGTTCACGACGGCCGAGCGCACGCGACTTCGTGCCTCGCTCACGGTCACATCGGCGAGCCCAACCATGACTGTCGCTGGCATCCCTGAAGCGATATCTACTTCGACCTCGACGCGGCGCCCCGCTAGACCGTCAAGGGCAATCGCATGAACTGACGCCATCAGGCCACCCCAGTTACGCGTTCGACCTGCGGCGCCCCGCTGGCCGGGACTCGAACGGCGACGACGTCGATGCGGACGCTGTCGGGTAGGACCGCGTGACTTTCAAGCCACGCCGAAGCAAGCCGCCTGAGCCTGGTCGCCTTCTGGCCGGTGACCGCCTCCAGCGGAGTGCCGTGGGTGGCCGAGGTTCGGGTCTTGACCTCGCAGATGACCAAAGTTGACCCGTCGCGGGCGACGATGTCGATCTCGCCGAACCGACAGGTCCAGTTTCGATCGAGAATCACCATGCCTACTGATTTGAGATGTTCGGCGGCGACTCGTTCGCCATAATCACCAAGGGCCCGGTTGCGCGCATATGTCATTGAATGAGCATTGCGGCCAGCACTTGCTCCCAACAGGGGCAAAAGCGGGCCTGTGTTCAGAAATCCAGACTGTGGAAAATCAGCCCTACAGAAGGCCGACATCGGACTCGGCAACAAACTTTCCCGACAAAATCCGGTACGAACGAGTTGTCATCGCACAAAGCGCAACGGCTGCCATCACCAAACCACTAACTAGGAAGATCAACGCAATCGCGCGGCCTTCACCCGGCCCGAGCAGCCACTCCCAGCGTTCGGCACCTGCCGGCGATTCAAATGACGGGATGATCCAGAACTCGGCAATTGGCGCAATCAGGAACGCGGTAACTGGTGCAGAAGCAGACTCGAACGCTTGGGCCAGGCCGAACACGCGTCCTTGGTTCTTAAACTCAACCACCTTCTGGATCACGGTTTGCTCTGCGGCCTCAATCGGGGGAATTAGCACCATGTAGAGCCAGATCCCACCGGCGAACAGCCAACCCCATTCGCGAATCGTGAAGAAGGCGCCGATCACGCCCATCAAGGCTACGACTAACAGCATCGTTCGGATTGGGTTGGCGCCTAGGCCAAATCGCGCCACTATCAGGCCACCGACAATGAACCCGGTTCCTGCGATGCCGAAAATGATTCCCCACATTTCGACGCTGAAAAGTTCCAAACCATACGGATCCAGCAGTGCCATGTAGACCCCACCGATGAGGTTGTTGAAGGTTGCAAACAGCACCATCGCAAGCAGTCCGGGAACAGCACGGATCGCGGCAAACGCCCCCACAAAATCAACCTTTGGCGCATCGGAGGCGCTGTGTTCGGGCCGCTCCTCGGGAATCCGAAAGGTAAACAAATGACCTGTCGATACTGCGGTGAGAACGATTGCGACTACTAAGGTCCAGCCCATGCCAAGTTGGCCAATTGCCAACCCGCTGAAAACGCTCGTGGCGATGAAGCCAACACCCTGCACCGTGCCGACAAGTCCGTTCGCATTTGCTCGGCGGTCTTCGTCTACAAGCAAGGTGACTGTCGTGGAAAGCGCGATATTTCGCAGACTCTCAACCACCGAACCGAACAGGATTAGGGCCACAAACAGCCAGAACCAACCGCGGCTCAGGTTCGCGATTTCGACTGGTCCGACGGAGGCGTATAGCCCGCCAGCAAGACCGAAAGCCACCAAGGTGACGACGCTCGACAACAACATCACGCGCTGTTTGAGGTGCCGATCTACCAGCTTGCCGAAATACATCGCGAATACTGCAAGCAACAACATGTAGGAACCGCCGATGATGCCGGTCGCCAGCACCGAACGGGTTTCCAAGTAAGCCCAGAACGTCAGGGCAAACCAGAGGAAGTTGATCGTGACGTTCGCGAGCAGCGTGTTGGCAAGAACTTGGGTAAATGCCTTGGCGCGAATACTCTTCGTCACACCGTTGGCAGTTTGAAGTCGGAGTCTTGAAGTTCTTCCACGTTGACGTCCTTGAAGGTAAGAACCTTCACATTCTTCGCGAACCTGGCTGGTCGATAAATGTCCCAGACCCAGGCATCGTTCATCGTCACTTCAAAGTAGGCATCGCCAGATTCTGAGCGTACTTTTACGTCAACGGCATTGCACAAGTAGAACCGTCGGTCTGTCTCTACAACGTATTTGAAAATCGCGACGACGTCACGGTACTCACGGTAGAGCGCAAGTTCCATATCGTTTTCGTACTTTTCTAGGTCCTCGGCACTCACCCGGAACCCTCCTTCATCCTCGACGTGTCGGCCATCGTATCGGCCTTGGTCGACGACTGTTCCTGATCGGGAAGCCGCCACGAAAGACGATGATGTTTTGTTGGTCCGTAACGCTTGAGCGCCGCCATATGTTCGGCCGAGGCGTAGCCCTTGTTCACGTCCCAACCATATTGGTCGTGTTCGGCCGACAGTGCGATCATGTGATTGTCGCGAGAGGTTTTAGCCAAGATGCTGGCAGCCGCCACCGCCGCGCAACTCAGGTCGGCTTTGACCAACGTGCGAACTTCCGGAATTTGGTCAAATACCACCGGCGGCCCGAAGAGCGCGTCTTGGTCTGGGGAAGTCAGATAGTCATGATTTCCATCGAGCAGAATCAAGTCAGGCGCAGGCGCCAGTTGGGCGATTGCGCGGTGTCCGGCCAGCCTCATCGCGGGCACAATGCCGAACTCATCTATCTCGGCGGAGGACGCATTGCCGATCGCCCAAGCCACCGCCCAGTTCTTGATTGGATCAACTAGGGAGTTCCTGGCTTTGGCGCTGAGCAGTTTGCTGTCGCGCACCCCGGTAGGTGCCGGTGCCGTGCCATCGGTCACGAGCACCATCGCCACGGTCACCGGTCCGCTCAGCGCACCGCGCCCGGCCTCGTCACTACACGCCAAAGCACTTGCCCCGCCGCGCAGAAGTTGACGTTCAAAACGAAGCGTTGGCGCTGCGGTCACGGCGCAGGCACATCATCGAATGCATCAGTTTGTTCGATAAAACCGAATCGGTCCAATGGCCAGACCCGCAACCATGACTTCCCGACTACATCCTTCACCGGGACAAACCCACCACCGGGTTCGCCCATATGCGCCCGCGAGTCCTCCGAGTTGCCCCGATTGTCGCCCTGGACCCATAGATAACCCTTGGGGACAGTGACGTCAAAGGTCTGTTCGGCGTTCACACTCTTATCGTTTAGATACGGCTCATCGATCGATTCACCGTTCACGACGGTGCGCCCTTTGGCGTCACAACAGCGAACGTTGTCACCGCCAACGCCAATTGTCCGTTTGATCAGGTGTCCGCCAGAGGGATAAAGGCCGACCATTTCTAGGGCCCGCTGAACTCCGTTCAAATCCTGCTCTGAAGAAAGACCGAGCCAGTTACCCGGATCGCGGAAAACGATGATATCGCCGCGCTGCGGTTCGCCCCCAAACCAGTAGGACACTTTTTGGACCAAAATTTTGTCGTTTAACTGCATAGTCGGCAGCATCGAGCCCGACGGGATGTAGAAAGCCTGGAACAGGAACGTCTTTACGATTAGCGCCAATACGAGAGCCGAACCAATTAGGAGAATCGACTCCTGCCACCAACTCAATTGCCGCTTCTGCTCAGTCACCTGATGAGGGTATCTGCCGCGCCCACGGATCTGCGCCCGGGCCGCGTGTTCTCGACAAAAAAGACGGCCCCCAACTCCAGTAAAGGAGTCGAGGGCCGCGAAGCAGCGAACTCAGACGTCGCGCTTTTCCTTGATCTTGGCTGCCTTGCCGCGCAGGTTGCGCAGGTAGTACAGCTTCGCGCGGCGGACATCGCCGCGGCTAACGATTTCGATCTTCTCGATGACGGGCGAGTGAACCGGGAAGGTCCGCTCGACACCAACGCCGAAGCTCACCTTGCGGACGGTGAAGGTGCGGCCGATGCCAGAACCCTGCACCTTGAGGCAGACGCCTTGGAATGCCTGCACACGCGAGCGGTTGCCTTCAACGATGTTCACGTGCACCTTGAGGGTGTCGCCGGCCCGGAAGTCGGGTACGTCGTCGCGCTTGCTTTGAGCGGCGATCTGGTCAATGACGTTCGTCATGGTTTTCTCCTCGCCGGCGCCACAAGTCACCTGCGGATGTCAGTTTTCGAAATGATCTCGGGTGGTGCTTAATGGTGGCTCCCTCGTGGCAGAACCGTCCAGCACCAACGCTCAATCATGCCACAGCGCCCCGCCCCTGAGGAAATCAGGGACGAGGCGTTGCAAGGAATTGTCTAACTCAACTCGACTCAGTCGAACTTGTAGGCGCCACCACCGTGAAGCACGTTGTCGATTCCGGCGACTTCTTCGTCTTCGGTGACTCGGAAACCGATCGTGAAGTCGATTGCCTTACCCAGAGCAAAAGCGATTCCAAATGAGTAGACCGCGACGAATACCGACGGGATGATCTGAGCGATCAGCTGGTCGATGTTTCCGCCGGTGAATAGGCCCGTATCGGTGGCAAAGAAGCCCAAGTATAGGCAGCCAAGGAAGCCCGCGACCAAATGCAAGCCGACAACATCGAGCGAGTCGTCGTAGCCAAGCTTGTACTTTAAGTCGATCGCGAAGCAGCAGATCGCACCGGCGAGCAGTCCAAGGACAATTGCCCATAGTGGCGTGAGGTTTGCGCAAGCTGGCGTGATCGCAACCAACCCAGCAAC
>JAKPAQ010000668.1 GCA_029779385.1 Actinomycetes bacterium
CGAACGACCCGGTCTGCGACAGGTTGATCCCGACCTGGCAGTAGCCGGTCCCGATCGAGTAGATCCAATTCCGGTCGATGAGGACGTTCGATGTCGCGGCGACGTCTTGAGTGAGCATGATCGCCGCGTTGTGCTGTCCTGGTGACGGTTGGCCCATCTCGATGCTGTTGCCGACGAAGGTGAAGCCGCTGCCGCCGTGAACTTGGATGCCGTCGTTGTGGGTGCGGTTGTCCGAGTGGCCAGGGTCGGGTGAGTAAAACCGAACGTTGCGAATCACCGAGCCGTACACCTTCACGTTGGCGTACTGCGCGCCGACACCGTCAACAGCGCCTTCGAGCACGCAGCGGTAAAGCGTGAAGTCGCGTCCCTGGATGGCGTTGGTGTTTGAAATGTTCTGAACGGAGCCGACGATCGTGCAGTCCCAAAACTCGGTCGGCGTCACGCGCGACTGGAACGCTTCCACTGTTCCGAACGATGAGCCAGACGGAGTGCCGCCCTCCAGCTTGCAGTAATAGAACTTGCAGCCGTCGTGACGAATCTTCGTGCGCCCGGTCACTCGCAGGTTGCGGAATACCTGACCCGCGTAGCTCGTCGTTAGGTCGCCTTCCCACACGTCGAGAGTGGACTCGTTCGCGACGCCAGCAGTAACACCGGCCTGCGGACGATACGTGCCGTAGGTGAGTGCGTCACGAGTCGCGAACGGATCACGCCCAGGCGCTACCCATTGGCCTGCCGAGTTGAAGCGGTACAGAATCCCCGGCACTAGAGAATGTCCCAGCTGGTGCCGTTGCTCTGAATCGTCAACTTGTCGTATTGGCTCGACAACGTTGACGTGGAACTTCCGTCGATCAGTTCTGCGCCCGAAGGGTCGATGGTCGCTGTGTTCGCCGCGACCGTTTTCTTGAACGTGTAGATGCGTCCCACTGAACTTGCCGCAGTCGGTAGCGCGATGGTGACGTTGCCGCTGGTGGTGTCAATGCGAATGGTGTGATCGTCCGAGGTCGCTGTGTAGTTCGCGGTCTTGGTGACCGTGGCCGCTGTACCGGTCGCGTTCGACCATTTCACTTTCTG
>JAKPAQ010000669.1 GCA_029779385.1 Actinomycetes bacterium
CCTGGATCCGATCGGTGTTGGCATTGTTCCGACGCAAGCCGAACTCGACGCCGCTGTCTACAAGGCAACACACGACAACATCATCACGCCTCCGTCCCCCACGCTTGAGATCGCGCCCAGCGCGCTGACGGTTGCCGAAGGCGGCACGGTCGTCTTCACCGTCACCACGACGAACGTTGCGGCCGGCACCGTTTACGCCTACAGCCTCTCCGGCACCGGCATCGCTGCTGGCGACATCGTTGGCGGCACCTCGGGCACGGTCACGATTGACTCGCTGGGCAAGGGCTATGTCACCGTCACCGTCGCGGCCGACGCCACGACCGAAGGCGTCGAGACCATGAAAATGGTGATCGGCAGCCAGGAGTCGGTGGGCGTCGCCATCAGCGACACTTCCACCACCCCGGTTCCGCCGGCCCCTGTCAACCAGACCCTGGTGCTGACACCCGGCGTTGACATCCTGAGCGGCGGCGGCGGCGACGATACCTTCGTGGCCACGCAGAACACGCTGCAGATCGGCGACAACCTGTCGGGCAACGCCGGCGATGACACGCTGCAGATCAATATTTCCGGCAACTCCAGCGACTCCTACTACGACGGTTTCGAGACCAACAGCGTCGAAACGGTCTCCGTCAAGTCGCTGAGCTTCTATGACGTGACCTTGGACATGTCCGATGTCAACTACAACACCGAAGACGGAACGGTCACGATTTTGTCGCGTGAAACCGACAGTTCGCCGGATGAGCAGAGTGGTCTCTATTTCTGGGACATCCAGAAAATCAATGAAACCAAGCTGGTCATTCAAGATACCGATGTCGACCATTATTTCGTCTACGATGCGGGCAGTTCTGCTACGGCCGACAACCTTGATGGTCGCTATCAAGACACCGTGAGCCTTACGGTGTCCGAGATGCGTGGCCGCTCAAGCAATAGCGAGCGTAACAACTGGTACAGCGACATTGACACCCCGAACCAATCGTCGATCACCGACGAAGACCGCGGCACCATTGAGCATGCGCCGCTGGTTCGCCTTGCAAATACCACCAACAGCGATCAGATGATTCGGTCGTATGTCGACAACGTTGAGTTGGAGTCGGCTGTTGGCGACGGGGTCAGCCCG
>JAKPAQ010000009.1 GCA_029779385.1 Actinomycetes bacterium
CGGAACCAACGTCACCGCTGCGACCGCCAGCCAAGCACCGAGAACCGCCGCCGCACTCCCCGAGCCGAGCGAGACCGCACTCGCGCGACCTACGTTCACCAACGCGAGTTGCAGCAACAGCAACGCCGGAAACAGCAACAAACCAGTACGAGGCCCGGCGGGTTCTGTGTCCTGGTCACGCAACGCTTGCCAGCCGGCAAAACCAAGTAGTGCGGCCTGCGAAACCAACAGCAGCACATCGAATAAGTCTGCTCGCCAAACGGCGCCATAACTGCCGAGCCCGGCGTGTGTCGAAACCGACAGCGCAACCCCAAGCATCGCCCCAGGCACCAGCGAACGTCCCACGCTTGCGGCGATCAAACACAACGCGGCCACCGACAGCGCGACCCCGAGCGAACTGCCATAAAGCTGAATGTCGCCGCCAGCGTGGTTGAACCGAAGGCCCACCCGAACGGCGAACGCCGCCACCAACAGCCACAGCGCAAACCGAGGTGAGGATCGGCGAACAAACGCAACCAGCAGCAACGGCGCCGCCATCACCGCGAGCGCATATGCACCCATGAGTTCGGCTGAAGTTTCGGCCGCGCGACCAAAAAGAGTGATCAACGAGGGCGTGAACATCCGCCAAAAATCAATCAGCAACCACACCGCTACAGCCGCAAACAACACCTGCGGACGGACTCTTGCCACTTCTTCAGTCCCTTCGATCACGCGCTCGCGGCAGCGACATAGTCGCGGTAGTCGCGCGACGCTCGCTCGGCGTACTTATATGACCATTCGATGATCGCCTGACTGACCGATCGTCCTTTGCCGGCATACCCGACCACCGCCGGAGCCGTCGGAGATTGGGAATGCGCCCGCGCCAAAACCGCTCCACAGGCCTGCGAGTACTGAACGAACTGCGCGTCATCGAGCGTTTCGACTTCAACACTTCCTTTCATGTCATGGAACTGCCTGACATAGAAGTCGTGTTTCGGACCCCGCAGGTAGCCGAGCAGCGGATCGGAAACTGCCTGCAATATCCGCTGCAAGCCGACCACTCGTCCACCGTCACCAAGTTCGCCAATGCGGGCGGCTACCTGCTCGGGTTGCTCGGCGCGGCCGTACTCGATCAATACCGACTCACCGGCCTCCTTCACTTGCAACAACATCGCGTCGTCGACGCCGCTTTGGAACAGACCCAAGTAGCAACGAGTGCCGACACTGCCGACCCCAACGACGCGCCGAGCAAAATCCACCAGTTCGTATTGGCGCAACAGCACTTGGATATCGACCTGCACTGACTGGCGGTACTGGTCAATCAGTTCCGCAAGCTGATCGGTCGTGCCAGCTGGTTGGTGCATCATGGTCGGCGGTTTTTCAATGAACTGCAGCCGACCGTCGTCGCCCCTGGTGGTCAACCTTCGAACAGCCCGCTCGCCGGTGCGTTTGCTGGCGGTTCGGGCGGCCTCGTCGAGCACCTGGCGAGACGTGCCTTCGAGCAGGTTCGCGCTCTGGGCCGGAGTGTAGTGAGAAAAAAAGCGTTGACTTGGCGACTTTTTGACTGCCGCGCCCAGCGAACGCAAGTAGGTCGAAATGCACTCGGACGCCGCTTCAAGGGTTACCGCATCGGCACGGTTCGTTGAACGAGCGGCCACGATAACGCTGGTCACGAGCCGCTTCACGTCCCACTCCCACGGAGCCCAAGCGGCCTCATCGAAGTCGTTTAGGTCGAATACCAAAGTCCGCTGCGGCCCAGCATACAAACCAAAATTGGCGACATGCGCGTCCCCGCACGAGGCGACCGAGATCCCAGAGTCAGGCGAATCGGCCAAATCAGCGGCCATGATGGCTGCCGTCCCACGATAGAACGCGAACTCGCTGGCAGACATCCGCTCCGTCCGCAACGGAACCAGGTCGCTAAGGCGCGTTGCGTTCTGGGTTTGGAGGATTCCAAGGGGGTCACGCGCCGAAGATCCAAGAACGCCCAGTTCGCTGCACGCGACGGCTTTGCGCTTCGATTTGCCTTGAGCAATCCGCTCCTCAAGTGAAGCCAATGCGTCGGGGAGAAAATGCACCGAATCGGTCATACCTGACCTTCGCAATTTCGGCATTGGAACACAAGCACAAAGGTCGCGTCGCAGCAGGCGGATTTGCTGCACCCTCGATCTGGGAAAATCAAAGAGTGCAAACGACCGCTGCCCACCTGGAATCACCGGCGAAACGAAAGCGCCGCGATCGGGTAATCCCCGACCAACACGGCGCTTGGGGATTTTTGGCCCTACCGGTCTTCCTCGGTGCGGCCGCAGGTGGCTGGTCGTGGGCGCTTGTGCCGGTGACCGCAGCGTGGTTCCTCGCCTTTCCACTTAGTTGGGCGATCAGCGGCCGGCTGACCGCTCCTCGTCGGGCCGAAAGATTCAACCGGGCCGTACTGATCTGGACTGCGCTAGCGGTTCCGGTAATGGTTGCCGCCCTTGTCGCAGCACCTTGGCTCAGTTGGGTCGGGCTCGCCTACCTGATTCCGTTCGGCGCCAACCTCGCTTTTGCTCGTGCCCGGCGCGAACGGGACTTGGCTAACGATCTAGTTTTCGTCTCCGAATGTGTGGTTGCAGTGCCAGTTGTTGGCGCCGTCGGGGCCGGCGTCAGCGGCTGGGCCCTTCCGCTCGGCGCGATGGCGACCCCCGCAGTCGCGTTGATGATGGTGGTTTGCGCAGTCACGTTGATCGGTGCGACCCTGCACGTGAAATCGCTAATTCGTGAACGCCGAAACCCCAAATAT
>JAKPAQ010000017.1 GCA_029779385.1 Actinomycetes bacterium
AGGTAGCACCCAGTTGGGTGCCATACGAAAAGCCCAGCCAGATCATCTTCTTCTGTCCAAGAAGTGCTCGCACGATGTCGTGATCGCGAGCCGTTTCCTCGGTTGAGACGTGTGCGGCCAAAGCGCCAGAGTTCTTTGCACAAGCCTTGCCCATCTTGCGAACCGATTCGCTCATCGCGGCGATCTCTTCATCGGTGTCAGGGTCCGGGTCCGTGTCGATGAACGCATCAAAATCAGCATCCGACAGACACTCAAGCGCGGCACTTTCGCCAACTCCACGCGGGTCAACGCCAACGATGTCGTAGGACTTTCGGATTTTGTCCGATACCGATGAGGCGACGTAGTTAACGAACCCAGTTGCCGACCCGCCGGGCCCGCCAGGGTTAGTGAAAATTACCGACCCGCCTGCTCCGGTGGCCCGAACGCGGCGGACCGCCAACTCAATCGTGTCGCCGGCTGGATTCGCGTAGTCGATCGGCACCTTGACCTTCGTGCAAGCGTCGTCATCGCACTTGGTCCACTTCAGTTTCTGCGTGTAGAACCGAGCCAAGCCAGCCGGCGACTCTTCGGCCGTAGGCTTGGGGTCGGGGCCGGTTGAGTTCGCGCGGTAGACCGCAAACCCTGCGGCGCCAATGCCGAGGATCAGCCCAAAGGAAACCAAAAAGACTAGAAAACGCTTCACTACAGAAACCTCGTCATCATGTGTTCGAGTGCCAACTGTGGGGCCGCATTGGCCGAAAGCGCAAGCCGACAATCCACAATCGCGTCGATCGCGGCCAAGGTGTGTTCGGCTGAGTGTTGTTCAGCGATCGAGGTGATGCCGCCAATCGCGTCAGCGTTGATCAGTTCGACGCCGGTTCCCAGTTGCAAGGACAATACGTCGCGTTGCACCGAAAGTAAGTCGAGCAGTACGCCGTCGATCGAGTCACGCGCCATCCGCTTACGCCGCCGGTCCTGTTCCTTCGTCAACGCCGACAGCGCGCCGGCGTAACCGGCCGGCCGACGGCCGCGCTCTTCGACTCCCCATGACTGCTGCAAACCGGCCAGTTCGCGCTCGTCCAACTCGTCGCAGCGAACCGTGGCCCGGGCGGTGGCCTCATCATCGATTGACTTGGCGGCGGCGAAGCAGTCACCAAGTCCGCGCAGGCGCGCCGCAAGCGCGAGGATCTCTGCTCGCCTGCTGCGAGCCTCGGGATCTCTCGCAAGTGCCCTCGCGCGGCCAATATGGCCCTGTGAGGCCGCTGCGGCTGCCTGAGCGACCTGTGGGTCCAGCCCGTCGCGTTCGTGCAGCAGTTGGGCGATTGCCGAAACCGGCGGGGTGCGCAGCAGAACTGGTCGACACCGCGACCGGATCGTCATCAGCACGTCCTCGACCGCCGGGGCGCACAACAACCAAACGGTCGCCGGGGCGGGCTCCTCGATCGACTTCAACAGGGCGTTGGCGGCCTGATCGGTGAGTCGGTCCGCGTCCTCGACCACCAAGATTTGATAACGGCCCAACGACGGATGGAGCGCTGAACGCCGCACCGCGTCTCTGGCCGCATCGACACCGATGCTCAATCCGTCAGTGTTGATGATGGCGATATCAGGATGACTGTTGGCCGCGGCCGTTGTGCACGAATGGCACTGACCACAACCGCCCTGCTCACATTGGAGGGCGGCGGCGAACGCCAAGGCCGCATTTGACCGACCCGAACCGGGCGGACCGGTGAACAGCCAGGCGTGCGTCATCTGACCAGCGACGGCGCTCTCCAGTTGCTCGACGACGCGCTCCTGGCCGACGAGTTCAGCCCAAACCGAGGTACTCAAATTGTGGCCTTCGCCTGCTCGAGCCATGGGGTGATCGCGGCCTGCACGAGCGCATGGATCATTTCGGGTTCGCCGCCAGCGTCGATGACGACGTAGTGGTCGGCATCGGCCGCGGCGAGGTCCAGGAAGTGCTGGCGGACGCGGTCGTGGAACTCCAACGGCTCGCTTTCGATCCGGTCTGGTTC
>JAKPAQ010000019.1 GCA_029779385.1 Actinomycetes bacterium
CGTTTCTCGCGGCTGACGTCGCGAGCTTGAGCAGCGGAACCGATTCGGGCTCATATACGATCGCGATTCCACGCTCGGTGGTGAAGGACATGGGCTTTTCACCTTCCGGTGGATGTTGCGACGGCAGCACTGGCGACCTGAGGGGAGGGAGGCGTACAGCATGGCGGACACCTTGGTTCAGGGTCTCTGGAAATTATCGGACAACCACAGTTCGAGTGGCGAAACATCAGGAATTGCTCAATTGCTTGGCAGTTGGATCCGCGAGTACTTGACGGAACCGCACCCCGAACTGGGGCGCGTCGGGCCGGTGTGTCCGTTTGCGCGACCGGCACTGGACCGCGACATGTTGTGGATCGCCACGGTTTCTGGCGAACAACCGGAGTTCACCAAACTTGTTGCTGAATTGCGTACCTTCCGCGACACCTTCTTGGCGCTGGCATCGGCGGATGGCCCAGACGGCCTGCTCAAGGCGGTCTTCATCGCATTTCCGGACCTGGTGGACTTCGCCTTCATCGATGCGCTGCAGCAAGAACTGAAACCCGACTTCGTCGACGTCGGCCTCATGGTGGGACAGTTCTACGATGGCTGCGCCGAGCGCGGGCTGTGGAACGCCGACTTTCGTCCCTTGCAATCACCTGTCCCGCTCCTCGCGATACGGCACATGGTGGGCAGCGACTTCGCGTTTCTCAATACCTCAGCCCCGTGGATCGAGGCCTACCTACGCCGCTTCGCGCCCACGGTGCCGTCGCCGGTGCGGGCCGCGCTGGCAGACAAGTTCGGCAACACCAGTCGACCCGACTAGCCGCTCGCCGTGCCGATCAGGCCCGGCTCATCGTGTCTCGCCGCTCGCCTTCGATCACCAACTTGGCGGACAACGTCGTCAAGACGTGTTTCACCACCGCCCGATAGCCCAGACCGGTAACACGCCAACGGCTTTCGATGGTTCCGTGCCAGTCGATCCGGGTGCCGTCCTGCTCGGGGGTGAAACTCACCTGCGCGTGGTAGTCCTGTACCGGGGTCCACGAGAGGATGGTGTACCCGTGCCGCTGCCCTGGCTCGTGGATGGTGG
>JAKPAQ010000025.1 GCA_029779385.1 Actinomycetes bacterium
ACAAAATCGTCGGGAAAGTAGTCGAGCAAACAGTTTGGAGCACTGCCGGCCGGGCGTCCGTCCATGTGGAGCGAGTAGTTCTCGATCCCCGAACAGGTGCCAACCTGCTCCATCATTTCTAGGTCGTAGGTCGTGCGCATTCGTAGTCGCTGGGCCTCCAACAACTTCCCGTCGGCCTCGAACTCGGCCAACCGAGTGGCAAGTTCGGACTTGATGCCGTCGATTGCTCGCTCCATCACCTCCGGGCCGGCCGCGTAGTGGGTGGCCGCGCCGACGAACAATTCTTGATCGTCGCTGAGCATTTCGCCGGTGAGCGGATGCAGCGTCATCAACCGTTCGATCTCGTCGCCAAAGAACTCGACCCGGACGGCCATCTCTTGGTAGACGGGGAAGATTTCGATAGTGTCGCCCTTCACCCGGAAGGTGCCGCGAACAGAGCTGACGTCATTTCGAACGTATTGAGCCTGGACTAACGTCCGCAGTAGTTCATTTCGGTTTAGTTCGTCACCGACGCGGAACCCGATCATTCGGTTGAGGTATTCCTGCGCCGATCCGAGTCCGTAGATACATGACACCGTCGCCACCACAATCACGTCGCGGCGGGTCAGCAACGACCAAGTCGCCGAATGTCGCAGTCGTTCGACCTCCTCGTTGATGGAGGAGTCTTTCTCGATGTACGTGTCTGACTGTGCCAGATACGCCTCAGGCTGGTAGTAGTCGTAATAGGAGACGAAGTACTCGACCGCATTGTTCGGTAACAGTTCGCGCAGCTCATTGGCGAACTGCGCCGCGAGTGTCTTGTTCGGCAGCATGACCAACATGGGCCGTTGGAGTCGCTCGGCCAGCCACGCAGTCGTAGCCGTCTTACCGGTGCCGGTCGCGCCCATGAGCACGACGTCAGAAACGCCACCTTGAAGCCGTTTGGTGATTTCGGCGATCGCTGCTGGCTGGTCACCGGCGGGCTTGAATTCGGAGATGACCTCAAATGGCGCGACCTGACGGGTGAGTTGCTCGACTGGCCTCATATGCCGAGCCTACGTCCGGCCACCGACAAAACTCGATTGCGGGTTCAGCGATCGGGCTGGATGCCCAACGCCCGAATGGCCGAAGCCAAGCCGCGGTATTGACCAACCAGCAGGGTGAACTCTATTAGCTGGCGCTCATCCCAGAACGCCCGCAAACGAGACCACGTCTCGTCCGAAACATCATCGCTGGCAAGCAGTTCGTCAGTCGCCGCGAGTAGCACTTCATCACTTGGTCGCCACTTCGCCGCCGGATCCTTCACCGCTTCAATTTCTTGGGCGGTCAAGCCCGCTTTTCGGCCGAGTCGAACGTGGTGGCGCCATTCATAGGCGCTATTGCAGGTGTGTGCGATTCGCAAGATCACGAGTTCGGTTTCGCGCCGCGGAAGCTTTCCGCCGAGCATCAGCGCACCGCTGAAAACCAGCCAGGCCCGGAAGAGTCCACGGTTGCGTCCAAGCGTGGTGAACAGGTGCGCCTCTCGAACGCCGGCGCCGCGGCTGAGCACGAAGGCGAGAACCGAATTCAACAGTCCAAGATCGGCGAGCCGGCCCGGCGTGACTCTAGCGCGGCTCACTGATCGATCCCGGCGACTGCACGTGAAAGCTGACGATTCATCATCCGCATGACGTACTCATACCCCCACGGAACCCAGCGCTGGGCAAGGTGACCGATTCGAATATCTGGCGAGGTGTAGACCCAATACTTGCGGCGCTCGACGCCTTTGAGGATTTCTTTGGCCGCATGTTCGGGCGTTACGGCGTGTCGGATGAACTGCTTCTCGACTGCCTTGACCGCCGGGGCCGACCGGTCCACGCCAACGACCTCAAGTGTTTCGACTAACGGAGTGGCGACGGCGCCGGGACAAACCAAACTCACGCCGATCCGGTGTTTGCGCAAATCGAACCGCAGTACCTCCGAAATTCCTCTCAAACCAAACTTGCTGGCGCTGTAGCCGGCGTGCCAAGGCAGCCCGAAAATGCCGGCAGCGCTCGAGACGTTGACGATGTGGCCGCCGCGACGAGCCTGGATCATCGGCGGCACGAATGCCGACAAGACGTTCACCGGACCCATCAGGTTGATGTCGAT
>JAKPAQ010000030.1 GCA_029779385.1 Actinomycetes bacterium
ACTGCCCACATAGCCGATGACCTGACCGCGCGAAACCTTCGCGCCAGCAGAAACCGCGAACGCCGACAAATGGTTGTAGGTAGTGATGACGCTGACGCCGCGCTTGACCCCGTTGTTCAAGATCACCCGGTTGCCGTATCCGCCGTTGTAATACTGCGAAATGACCTTTCCGCCAGCGGCCGCCCGGATCGGCGTGCCACAACCGACACCAAAATCGGTGCCGTCATGCAACTTATAGACCCCAGTGATCGGGTGACGGCGCATCCCATACCGCGAAGTGATCGGGCCCGAAACCGGACGACTCAACGTGCCACCAGAATCACCGGTGCTCCCGCCGCCACCGCCGCCACCCTTATTCGCCTTCTCAAGTTCGCGGCGGACGATCTCTTGCATCTGGTTTTCTAACGCAACCCGCTCCGACTCCAGCGCCGCCTGCAATTTCAAATCATCGGCCAAAGCCGAATCGGCTTGGCGTTTCGCCTGCGAACGGGCCGTAACCAAACTTGCCACCGCCGCAGCCTGCTGCTCGGCCTGGGCAGTCAACGTCTGCATCTGAACGACGACCGCTTCGGCCTGCTTCTTCTGCGCCGCGACCTGATCGCGCAGGCCTTCGACCTTGTCGCGCTCAACTCCCAGCATCACCTCAGACGCGGCCAACTCCTGCATGATCGCGACCTGCGCATCGCCAACCGAAGCCGAAATGCTCATCTGCTCGGAGAACTCGATCGGATCAGTGCCACGCAACAGATCACCGAAAATCTGCAAGCCGCGATCACCGGACATCACCGAATCGACGGCGAACTGCGAAACCGTACCCTCCGACTCACCCAACTCCCGCTCGGCCGCTTCCAAGCGACGCTCGGCCCGCGCAAGTTGCGCCTTGGCCTGCTCGAGTTCGGCGCGAAGACGGCCGTCATTTGCGACCGCAACCGCCAATTGACCCCTCGTCTGACCCAACGCAGTCTGAGCGGCCGTCAAACGCACTTGGGCCAAACCGAGCGCGTTCTTCGCGTCGCGGGCAGCCTTCGTCGACTCCTGGACTTCGCCGCGAGCATCACGAAGTTTCTTCTTAGTCTCGCGCTGCTCGCGCTTCACATCGTCTTTTTCGCCACCAAAAGTGGGCGCAGTGAAACCGGCCACCAGCATCATGCTGAGGGCGGTAGCAACCAGCGGCTTACGTAAACTCGCCATGGCCTCGATCCGGGGAAGTGTCCGTGGGACGGAATCGTGCTTGTGACGTGAGTGACTCTACGGCACCACTTGAAGGTTTAGCGGGCAACGATGATGCGGCGTGTTGCCCGCCGGCGACGTCGACTTCTCGGGACTAACTCAAACGTCCAAATACTTGCGGGTCATCACAAACGTCGGGACCAACGCCAACAGCAACGCCAACAACGTCGTCATGCCCATCACCGACACTGCGTCCTCCCAGCGGACCCACGTCGTGATCCGGCCGAGCGTGTCACGCAAATAGCCGTAAACCACAAAGTGCATGAACGCCGCTAAGCCTAGGGCGGCTAGCGCCGCCGAGATCAACGCCGCCACCAGCGATTCGAGAATGAACGGCGCCTGAATATGCCAGCTGGACGCGCCAACCAGACGCATGATGCCGATCTCGCGGCGGCGCGCGAAGGCCGTCATCCGAATGGTGTTGGACACCTGCAAGATCGCCGCAAAAATCAACAGCGCCGCCGTCGCCAACGCCGCCCACTGCAGCTTGTCGAGCATCTCGAACAGCGGCCCGAGCAGGCTGCGCAACGAATTCACGTTGCCGACGCCGTCCATGCCCGAAACCTCACTGATGACGCCATCAAACTGTTGCGGGTCCTTCAACGTCACGAAATAGGACTCCGGGAACGCGTCCGCGCCGAGCGTCTCCAACTGCTTTCGGCCCGTATCGGTCTGGCCCAACAGTTCACGCGCTTGCGCGAAGTTCTCCGCCGGTGTCCGTACCGCGTAGGACTTGACCTCCGCGTTCGACTCTAGGGCGGCGCGAACGGCCTGCTTTTGCTCATCGGTCGCGGTGCCACCGACACAAGTTGGGGCCGGCGAGTTCTTCGTACACAAGTTCACCTGCAGTTGCAGACGGTCGCCGAAATAGCGTTCCGTTCGGTCAACCTGCGCCTGGATCAACAGACCAAGTGACGCCAACAGCAACGACACACTCATCGTGACCACCAACGAAATCGTCATCGACGTGTTCCGGGTGAGGCTGGCTCGCAGCTCTTTCAAGATTGCACGCATGAGTCTCAGTTCTCGTAGCCGTAGATTCCGCGGGCCTCATCACGCAGGACCCGACCCTCGCTAAGTTCAATGACTCGCTTACGCATCTGGTCGACGATCGTCGAGTCGTGGGTGGCCATCACCACCGTGGTGTCTTCGCGGTTGATCCGATCCAACAACTTCATGATCCCCACACTCGTGTTCGGGTCGAGGTTGCCGGTCGGTTCGTCCGCGATCAAGATCATCGGCCGGTTGACGTAGGCGCGCGCGATCGCGACGCGCTGTTGCTCGCCACCGGACAACTCGTCCGGGCGCCGATGACCCTTGCCTTCAAGGCCGACCATTTCCAAAGTCTCGGGCACCAGACGTTTGATTTCTTCGCGCGGTTTGCCGATCACCTCAAGGGCGAAGGAGACGTTCTCAAAGACGGTGCGGTTGGGCAAGAGCCGGAAGTCCTGGAAAACCGTGCCAATCTGGCGGCGCAACTTCGGCACCTTCCAACTTGGCAGCTTGTTGATCTCCTTGCCGGCCACAAAAACGTGGCCCGAAGATGGGCGCACCTCACGCAGGATCAGCCGCATGAACGTGGACTTACCCGAACCAGAACTGCCGACGAGGAACACGAACTCGCCCTTGGTGATTTCCAAGTTGAGTCGGTCCAAGGCGGCACGCTTCTGGCCGGGGTAGGTCTTGGAGACCTTGTCGAAGCGAATCACTCGATCGAGTGTAGGCGTGTGAGGTAAAGAAACTGGTCAGGCGAGCGGTTCAAACAACGCCGCGCCGACGAACTCGCCGGGTCGCACCCCTGCCGGGATCCAAAACACGGCCGAACCGATCGGGGTCGTCCACTCGTTCAACCCGTCGACTTCGGCGAGGCGTTGCTGGACCGGCAAAAACTGATGCTCAATGTCTGCCTGGAAGGTAGTAAAGATCAGCCCGACCGCATCAGAACTGCCGGGCCCCAAGTCATAGTTGTAGGCCCTACGTAGAAAGCGTTGCGACCGATCGTCGGTCTGGGCGCGTCTGATATGCGCAGCCGGGCCGATCACCGTGAACCCGTTTTCGTCGGTTGCCTCAAGATCTGGCACGTCGTGTTCGCTGGTGCCCGTCAGCGGCGACCCGTCGCTCAACCGGCGCCCGACCGCAAACTCGCGGCTTGTTCGGTCGGCCTTTTCCCAATTGTCCAGATTCATCGCGATCCGGCGGATGACCATGGTGGTGGAGTCGTCTTCGCGCCAAACCACCTCGGCGAAATCGGTCGACTGCGGTTCGGGGTTGACGGTCCCGTCGACCTGGCCGAACAGGTTGCGCATCGTGGTGCCGGGCGGGTGCACTCCCAAACCCTGCCGAAAACCCACCTGCGACCAGCGGACCGTGGCGAATGCTCGGGAATCTCGCACCAGCAGGTGGACCGCGTGTGCCACCGAAATCGGATCGTCGCCGGCAACCTGCAACAACAGGTCACCGTCGCTCCAATCGTCTTGGAGTCGATCGATCTGCTTGAACGCCGGCAGCGGCGCCAGCCAGCTAGGTACGTTCTTTTTCCCGACAAGCGCCGCGACAAGACCAGGACCGAAGCCAAAAGTGACCGTTAGCCGAGCCGGCGTACTGGCCAGTTCGGGTTCAAGATCGGCCAACGGCGCTCGCCCGGAGGCGAGCCGCTGGGCGTCGTCGGTTAGCAACTCCAGCAGTCGGCGGATCTCGTCTGGGCCCGGTCTGCCGTTCAGGTCGAAAGCGACGAGCGTCTGGTTCGCTTGCGGCTCACCCTCGATGCCGGCCTGGTGGCTGCCGTAAAACTCGAGCGTCTCTGCACCGATCGGCGCCGCATCGACCGCTTGGGCCGGAGCCGAGGACGCCGAAGCAACCGCCAGCCCGCCAGCGATCGTGGCGCCACCAGCAATGGCGGCCCCACGACCCAGCAGTTCGCGGCGCTTCAAGGTCAGTGACCGGCGGTTTCGCCCTGGTTGTAGTCCTCGTCGGCGCCCATGAAGTCCTTGGCGGTGGCGGAGAACTCAAACTCAGTGTCGTCGGCGAAAGTCAGCTTGAAGTCGATTTTGTCGCCCGGCTTGATCGGTTCGGTCAAGTTCAGCAGCATCAGGTGTTTTCCGCCCGGCTCCAGCGCGAGCGAACCACCCGCGGGGATGGTGAAGCCGTCGACCATGCTCATCTTGCCGTCGACAGTTTCGTGAAGCTCGGCAGTGTCGGTGATCGTGGTGGTAACGGCCGTGACTTTCGCGTCCTCATCGCCACTGTTGCTTAGTACGCCGAACGCGGCGCTCATGTCCATGTCGGTGGCTTTTACCCACGCGTCGGCAATGGCGATCCCGTGCGCTTGACCGTGGTCTTCGGTCTCGGCCGAACCACACGCAGAAACGACGAACAGCGAAGCGAACAGGATTGGCAGGAGTTTACGAATCATGGCTCCAAGAATACGTTGCAGCAGTTAGGCCGAGGCACCCTGGTTGCGGCGCCAACGAATGCCGGCCTCGATGAAGCCGTCGATCTCGCCATCGAGGACCGATTGGGTGTTTCCGGTCTCAAATTCGGTGCGCAAATCCTTGACCAGTTGGTAGGGGTTGAGCACGTAGTTGCGCATCTGGTCGCCCCAACTGGCAGCAACATCTCCGCGAAGTTCGTCTAGGTGCGCCCGCTCTTCGGCCTTTTTCAGTGCGAGTAGTTTCGCCTTCAAGATCACCATCGCGCTGGCCTTGTTCTGCAACTGTGACTTTTCGTTCTGGCAGCTGACCACCACGCCGGTCGGCAAGTGAGTCAATCGCACGGCCGAGTCAGTCGTGTTGACGCTTTGTCCACCAGGCCCACTGGAGCGGTAGACGTCGACGCGGATCTCCTCGTCGGGGATGTCGATGTCGTCGGTCGCTTCGAGCACCGGCACAACTTCGACCGCGGCGAACGAAGTTTGGCGCCGGCCCTGGTTATCGAACGGGCTGATCCGCACCAGTCGGTGCGTGCCGGCCTCGACCGAAAGCGTGCCGTAGGCGTAGGGAGCCTTGACCGCGAACGTCGTTGACTTTAGGCCCGCTTCTTCGGCATAGGACGTGTCATAGATTTCGACGACATACTTGTGGCGTTCGGCCCAACGGATGTACATCCGCTGCAGCATTTCGGCGAAATCTGCCGCGTCGACGCCGCCGGCGCCCGAGCGGATTGTGATGAGCGCGTCGCGTTCGTCGTATTCGCCTGAAAGCAAGGTGCGCACTTCGAGGCTGTCGATGGCGGTTTCGAGCCGGCCGATTTCGCTTCCGGCTTCAACCGCAGAGTCTTCGTCGCCTTCTTCGTCCGCAAACTCGATTAGCACTTCAACGTCGTCGAGGCGCTGGCGAAGACCATTGACTCGCTCAACCTCGGCTTGCAGACCAGAGAGCCGGCCGGTGACCTTTTGCGCGTTCGCCTGGTCGTCCCACAAATCCGGCGCGCCCACCTGCTCTTGGAGTTCGGCGATCTCGGCTTCGATCTTGGGCAGGTCGAGCACCTTCTCGATCGAGGTGAGGGTCGCGTCGAGTTTTTTGAGCTGTTCGGTCAAATCGGTGGCCACTTGGTTGAGGCTACCGGTCAAGGTGTCGCGGCGCCGAATCACCCAGACGCCGCCTAGGACCCCAGCGAGCCCGAACTAGCCAAACTCGGCTGAGCCAGATTGGGCCTGCTCAGCGGGCGAGGTTGACGAAGTGTGATGTTGGGGTGGACGTGGGCTGCGGATCGGCTACCTGACCGATCACCGTAATCGTGGCGAAAAACGTCGCGCACGAAAGCACAAGGGCCGCTCTGCCTGCAAAGCGCCAATGAATGCGGTTCATGACTATACGCAAACGCATCTAGGTGAACTTGGAGCGAACGTGCCACGAAGTCTGGTCAACACCTCGCCGACGCTCAAAAGTCAGTCGCCTTGGTGCATGATTGGGCTATGAGCACCCCGATCACGCCGGCCGGTTGGTACGACGACGGCCACGGTAGTTTGCGCTGGTGGGACGGCAGCAAGTGGACAGAGCACACGGCGCCATTGGCCGCTGACCAGCCGACTCAACCGGTGACTCAACCGGTGACTCAACCGGTGACTCAACCGGTGACTCAACAGCGGGCCGAGACACTCGCGGCGGCGCAATCTGAACCGTATTTTTCAGGCGCCCCCGTAAAGGTCAAGGGTTCGGCGGTTTGGTGGGCGGTGCCGATCGCATTGCTGATCTCGGCGGGCCTTGGTGTCTTCTTGGCCACGCTCGCGTGGAAATCGTTTGACCCGGCCCCGATGCGGCCCGCGTTTGACCAGTACCAGACAGCAGTCCAGAGCCAAGACTGCGCAGCGCTTGAGGCCAGCACCACCGAGGATTTTCGCGAAGACTTGGTGAACGGCCCGTTTACGTGCGAACGCTGGTTGGACCAGGCTGGAGTTGTCGGGCCAGAAAATGTCCTGTTCGGGATGCGGTTCGGTCCGGTTGGGTTCTTCGTAGTTTCAGACTCAGTGATCGACGAAGACACCACGTCATTCCAAATGTTGACCTACACGATGGTCAATCAGGATGGTCGCTGGCTGGTAGCTGACGTCGACGAGGACGAGCCTGTCGTTTCGGACACGGACTGGTAGTCGCGCCGCTACCTGCCCAAGTGGATTTGGCCGGTCGCGGCCGCGCGGATTGTGGCGGAGTTAGCGAAACCTGGTGGGACGAGAGGCAAGCTGATCTGCCGAGCAAGTCGAACTTCGACCCGGTCGTCGCTGACCGCGAGGGCTAGTCGAACGTCCGTTGGCACGATCTGGGCGACGAGTTCACGAGCGTCGGCTTCAGCCAATTCAACTTCCTCGTCGACGCCACCCAAATAGATTGCCTCCTCGTTGACTCCGTCAGCCGCGTGCAGCGCCACCCGGTCAGCCAGGTTCATCAGTTCGCGGTGTTGCAGGAACGCCGACGAGGCGTTGACCACAACGACCACGAGCAGGCCAAGCACCACCAAAAACCCGAGCGTCAGCACGGTCACGTTGGCGCGCTCTGACTTCGCGTTGCGGCGCCTAGTCATTGGCCCGCCCGGTAGCGGCCGAATGGTTCGGTGTGCGTTGAGTCGACCTCGAACTTGGCGATCGGGTCCCCCAACACCGCTGGCGCCAAGGGCAGTCGCTGACTGGCGCTGACCCGGACAATCACGGTCGAACCGGGCTCAAAACATGCTGGCTTGCAGTGGGTTGACACCTTCGCGGCGGAGACGCCGTGATCGGCCAAGACCACCTGTGCCGCCTGGGTTGCCCTACTCGGTGCGCCCTGGACGGTCTTCGAAGCGATGAAGGCCCGAGCCGCGGCCTCGCTCGCGGCCGAGACGCCGTATGCGGTTCGTTGGGTCTGGAATACCGCGACCACCACATAGACCAGTGGGACTAGCAACAGCAGCGTCAACCAGGTGAACTCGATGGTTGAACTTCCGCGTTCGCGGTTCACGGTCGTTCCTGACGGACCGCGTGACCGGTCGCTTGAATCTCGATGCCGGGCCCCCACAAGCCAAGTGGCGGCACCGTCCCGCTGACGTGCACTTCTACTAGGTCTAATCCCGAACTGGTGGCCCAGTTGGCGGTGAC
Source organism: Actinomycetes bacterium (assembly GCA_029779385.1). Next base: position 7,796 of record JAKPAQ010000030.1, read on the forward strand.
GTCTTGGGTGAACCGGTCGGCGAGGGTCGTGGAGATCACCTGCCGGGTCCGGGCGGCAGCCGCGCCCGGGTCAGCGTCGAGCATTGCCGCGGCCCTAGCCCCATCTGATGCGGCGGCAATGAAGGTGTGTTTGACGTGCATCACCAGCGCGACTTGGGCGATGCCAAAAACTAGCGGCAACAGCACCAGTAGGACGAGCACAAACTCCGGTACGGCCGCGCCGCGTTCGGCGCGGTCAGAAACGAGTCTCACCTAGCCGCCGACGGACATGAGCGCCTGATCCAGCATCGACGACAACCGCGGCCCGGCGATCGCGGTCAAACCCGCAACCACTCCGGCCGTCATTAGCGTGATCATCACCCAGCCGGGCACGTCACCGCGCTCTTGGTGCCGACGTTCGGCCAACCGCTTTAGAACCTTGATCATCTTCATCTCCTTTTCTCACCCACCCGATGTGAGGTGAAGTCCAACCAGTCCGGGAAAGAAAGCGAACGCCAACGTCACCGGCAAAATCCCGAAGACGACCGGCACCATCATCGCGATTTCGCGTTTGCCGCCGCTCTCGATCAGGTCGCGCCTAGCCGACTCGCGCACGTCGGCCGACTGGGCGTGCAACACGTCAACCAGTGGGGTGCCGCGGTCGATCGCTACTGCCATCGATTCGGCGAATCGTGCCACCGCGGACACCCCGGTTCGACCGGCCAAGTCGTCTAAGGCGACCACGAGAGTCGCGCCAGCGCGAACGTCAGCAACTACTTGGGTCAGGTCACGCACCAGCGCGCCGTGCGCCACCCTGGTGACTCGCTCGAGGGCCGACAATGGGCTCTCGCCGGCGGCAACCGACAGCGACAATAGGTCGGCGATGGTCGGGAACTGGGCTCGCACTTCGGCCTCGTGGGCGCGCACTTGGGCCGAGAGCCGCTGGTCGGCAAACAGGCAACCGCCGATCAAGCCAGTCGCGCAAAGCAGCAGCAACGAAATAACTGGCGGACGACTCACCGACCAGGCCACCAGCGAGACCGCCAACGCGATACCAAGTCCGGTCGCGCCCGCGGCCCCTTGGCGCACCCGGAACTGTTCAACGTCGGCTGGCTCAGAAAGCCTGCGCAAGCGGCGCGCGATGGCTGCGTTGCTGCCAAGCGACTCACCGATCGCGGTGATGATTGCTCGCCAGCGGCCCGCGACCTGTCCCAACAAGGTGGAGGATTTCGCCGGAGCGATCGCCGGGTGGACGTCGCGCACATAGGGCAGGACGCGATCGCGCAGCGACGGATGCTTCACCCGATGCGCCCCTTGGACGATCAGCAGCACGCCCGCGACCAGGCTCGCGGCCAACACTGCCCCGACGATCACGCGAGGATCCGCTTCTCGGTCGGCAGCCGACCCAACTGCAGCATCAGCCGGTAGGAGAATGCGCAGGTCAGTGCCCCGACGATCAGCAGGGTCACTCCGGCGGCGCTGGTGAACCTTGCGATCACGTCCGGTTGCAGGCTCATTGTCGCGAGGACTAGCCAAGGGGCGGCGACGGCCAGTCTGGCAGCGCCGACCGTCCAAGACTGACGTGACTCGAGTTCGCCGCGGGTGCGCTGGTCTTCGCGCAAGAACCCGGACAGGGTGCGCAGGATCCGACCCAAGTCGCCGCCGCCGACCTCGCGGGCGATCCGCAGAGCCTCAATTACTCGGTCACCAACCGGGTCGGCGAGGCGGTCCTTTAGCCGGTCGAGGCTGTCGATGAATTGCCCGCTGGAGCCGTAGTCGCGGCCGAAACCGGCGAATTCGTCGCGAAGTTCGCTCGGCCCTCGCTCCCCCAGTTGGCTTAGCGCTTCGGGCAGCGACAGTCCCGCCCGAATTGCCGAGGCGAGGTGATCGACTGCGTCTGGCCAGGCTTGGGCGTGTTCGCGTTGGCGTTTAGCGGCCTTGGCTCGAAGGATCGCAAATGGCGCCCACCCGGCCGCAACCGCGCCGATCAGGCCAAGCACCCCAACTGCCGTTAGTCCCCAGGCGAACACGAAGGCCAGCAGCGCACTTGCGGCGCTCGTGACCACTACTGCTTGGGGTTTGACCCCGGGCAGTCCGGCACGCTGCGTCAACTGAGTTAGCCGGCTAGATGCCGGTCGAGCACGTTTGACTTTCGGCACCTGCGGGGGAGTCCAGGATTCGATCACCAATACCAGCCCAAGGC
>JAKPAQ010000052.1 GCA_029779385.1 Actinomycetes bacterium
CGTTTCGGTATGGCCTGAACGATCCGGGACATGGGGAGGACTCACACCAAGCAACCGAAACACCCAACAGCGAACCAAACCGACAAGCAGACCCCCATAAGCGCCACCTGTACGCCTGACATTTCGGCCCACATTTTTTGACGACTTTACTCATGACCCCTAGAGCTTTAGGCAAAATCTCTCCGCTTTTTTTCCGAGCGGATCGGATGGTTTCGTGGCCAACGTTGGGATGAATGGTTGGTCGCCAAGGTTGGTTCGCAGACGGCTGATCCGAGGATAAAACCGTCACCTAGTAGCAACTGAGTAGCAACCACAGAAACAAAAACTGCCCCGAACCCCGTTTTTCACTGGGATTAGAGGCGTTTCTATGAGGTGGGCGATACTGGGTTCGAACCAGTGACCTCTTCGGTGTGAACGAAGCGCGCTACCACTGCGCCAATCGCCCGAACGCACCTTTTCAAGTGCGACGACTAGCCTAGCCCACCGGCATCGCCTACGCGGTTCGCACCCCAGCTTTCTACACCGTGGACTAGGTTCAGCCAACTAGTGCTTGATTGCGAAACGGCGGGCGAACGGTTGCAACCACTTTGGCGCCCACCAGTTGGCGTCGCCAAGCACGGTCATCGTTGCCGGCACCAGCAGCATCCTGACGATCGTTGCGTCCAAGGCCACCGCCAAGGCGAGCGCGAAGCCCGCCTCCTTGATTGGCAGCAGCACGCCGGAGGCAAACCCGATGAACACCACGATGATCACTAGGGCGGCCGAGGTGATGATGCGACCTGAACTTTGCAGCCCGGCCGCGACGGCCTCGTTGTTCGACATGCCCGAGTCGTAGTACTCCTTGATCCGCGCGATCAGGAACACCTCGTAGTCCATCGCGAGGCCGAACCCGAACGCCACCACGACCGCAACGACGTAACTTTCCAGCCCGCCAACGGACTCAAAGCCGAGCAGTCCAGAGCCGTGACCGTGCTGGAACACCCAGGTGGTGATACCCAGCGAGGCCGCAATAGACAACACGTTCGTCAACAGTGCCTTCACCGGGACCAGCACCGAACCAGTCATCAAGAAAAGCAGGATGAATGTCGCCAACAGCACTAGTCCGCCAGCGAACGGCAGACCGTCGATTAGCGCACCTGAGAAGTCCGCCTGGCCGGCCGCTTGGCCACCGATCCACACGTCGATGTTCGTGTCGAGTTCGCGCAAGTCGCGCACCAGCTTCACCGCTTCGGCACTGTCGGGCGAAATGTCATCAGTTAGTCGCAGGCCGATGAGCACGTGGCCGTCCGCATCGCCGATCTCGTGGACCGGGTCGACCGATTCGATTCGGTCGACTTCGGCGAACTCTTTGGACAAGGTCACGAGTTGTTCGTCGGTTGCGTCGGTTTTTGCCGGAATCACCCAGATGTCCGGGTCGGAAAATGCCGGGAACGCCTCGCCGACGGCCTCGTATGCCTGTCGTTCGGCTGCGCCAGCAGGCAGCACGTCGACGCCCGAGTTGCGCATGTGGATTGACGCGACGGGAATCGCGGCCACGAAAAGTACCGAGATGCAGGCGATCATCACGGGCCAGGGGGAACGCTGGACCCACCTGGCTAGCGCGCCGAAACCGCCGCGGCCAGAGGTCGAATCGCCGGTACGGCCGGAGAGCGACCGCAGGACCGGGACTCTCGCCAAAATGGAGGGCCTCACGAAACGCTGGCCGGTTAGCGTCAAGACCGCCGGCACCAACGTCACCGCGGTCAGCAACGCGACTAGGACCACACTGGCGGCCGCAACGCCCAATCCCTTCAGCAGAGATGGCGACATGACGATCAGGCCGCCAACGCTCATCGCGATGGTCAGCGCCGAGAAAACTACGGTTCGCCCCGACGTGGAGACAGTGCTCTGCACCGCAGCCACCGCATATGGGTCACGTTTGCTGTTGGGGATTGGCGCAAGTTCAGGTCCGTCGACGACCGCTTGTAGTTCCTCGCGGAACCTGGACACCATCAGCAGGCCGTAGTCGATCGACAGTCCCAAGCCGAGCAGCGTTACGACGTTGATTACGACCGAGTCCAACTCCATCAGGTGCGACAGCGCCCAGATGCTGCCGAGTCCGCCGGCGATCGAAGCGAGCGCCCCAACGATTGGCATCCCGGCCGCGAGCACTCCCCCGAAAACGACCACCATCACGAGCAGAGAGATCGGCAGCGCGATGAGTTCTCCACGAATCAGGTCCTGTTCCATCTGGTGGTTGACCGCCCGGGTGAGCATCGCGGTTGATGCCACGCTTGCCTCGCTGGCGAGGTCGGCCTCAACGAGTTCATCACCTAGGTCAGCCAGTTGCGTTTCGACTTTCTTGGCGGCTTTGGTTTCCGCCTTCTTTGACATGCCCTCGTCGAGGGTCACCCGAACCAGGAAGGCGTCCTGATCAGCCGAAACGAGCATCGCGGATGCGGCCTGGTCTGCCCCGATTGGCATGGCTATTTGCGCTACCCCGTCGATCTTGCTCAGCGACTCGGCTGCACTCTGCAGTTTTGTGGCCACTTTTGGCGCGGTTGGGTCGGTTTGGTCAACCAGCAAAGTGGTCGTCGCGCCGCTGGCCGATTCGAGCAACAGGTCGGCAACGCGCGCCGAATCGGTGCCAGGCACGCTGGGTTGTCCAGTCTCAAGTTTGGTGAACAGCGGCGTGCCGCCAAGTCCGGTAAGGGCGGCCGCACCGGCAAGACCGGCGACCAAAAACCACACCGCGATGACCGCGGTCGGCCAGCGAGTTACCAGTCGCCCGAGAAATGAGAACACCCTCTCAGTTTGCCGTACTGAGGGTTCGCATCTACGGGTCGGTGTGCTCGGCTTCGCGCGTTCGCCAGATTTGCTGAGCCAAAGCGGTCACGGGTCCGGGCGCGTCCAGAAGCCGGTCATCAACACGACCAATCGCCTGAATGGTGCGGGTGGTGCCAACGAGCATGATTTCGTCAGCGGTGCGCAGCACCCGAAGCGGCGCGGCCTCTTCGACGATTTCCAGTTCGGGCGCCAGCCACTTCAACGCCAACTCTCGCGTAATCCCCGCCAGGCAACCGGACTCGAGGGTCGGGGTGAAGATGCGACCATCGACCACGTACATGATGTTCGAGCCGGTCCCCTCGCATAGTTCACCGCGAGTGTTCGCCATGACCGCTTCGTCGGCTCCGTGGTGGTGCGCATATTCGACCATTTTGGCGTTCTCGGCATACGACGTGGTTTTCAACCCGACGAGCGCGCCACGCTCGTTTCGGGCCCACG
>JAKPAQ010000059.1 GCA_029779385.1 Actinomycetes bacterium
AGCTCAACCCGAAGTTCCTGACGCGGTACGGCTTCCCCAACACCTACTCCATCGAAGGCATGGGCCTTGTCCAGCCGCGCCTTGGCTTCACTTTCAAGCCAACCCCGCGCCTGACCGTTCGCGGTGGCGGCGGTATCTTCGGTGGCGGATCGCCGGACGTCTATCTTGGAAACTCGTTCTCCAATACGGGCGTGATCAACACCTCGATTACGGCACGTGTTACGGATGGTAACGCATACCAATTGAACGGCACGAACAATGACGTGGCCAAACAGATTCTCAATGCACCTTCGTTCACGGTAATTCCAAACGCTGCTAACGCTGCGGTTCAGGCTGCGGCCGGCTCGCTGACGTCGAACCCCAACGCCACGACCACGATCAACGCCATCGATCCCAACCTGAAGATGCCCAACCAGTGGCGCGCGACCCTGTCGGCCGATTATACCGCCGATCTCGGTCCGCTCGGCGATGGCTGGCACTTCGGGGCTGACCTGCTCTACTCGAAGGTCCGCAGCCAGGTGACCATCGTCGACCTGCGTTCGAAGGTGCTTACCGGTTCGCTGACGCCCGATGGCCGCCAGCGCTACCAGAACGGCCTCGCCGTTCCGAACTCCGGTGACACGGGGCAGGACCTGCTGCTGACCAACACCGACTATGGCCGCAGCTGGATCGGTGTGGTTCGCTTCGACAAGACCTGGGACTTCGGCCTGACCATCGGCGGCGCCTATACCCGGCAGGACGTGCGCGATGCCGGGTCGCTCACCTCGTCGATCGCTTCGTCGAACTACGGCAATTCGACCTACTACGACCCGAACTCGATCTCGCCCGGCCACGCCAACGACGAAGTGCGGTGGGCGTTCCGGTACAACCTGTCTTACGAACACGCCTTCTTCGGCGACTACAAGACCCGGCTCGACCTGTTCGGCACGACCCGCGCGGGCAGCCCGTTCAGCTATGCCATGCAGGATCTTTCGGGGGGCCGTTCGGGCGTGTTCGGCACGGCGGGCACCAATACCCGCTACCTGTTCTACGTCCCGACGGGACTGAACGACCCCAAGGTCGACTATGACAGCGATGCGACCAAGGCACGCATCGACGCGATCATCAACAGTTCGGGTCTTGCCGCCTATCGTGGCCAGGTAGCGCCACGGAACGGCTTCCGTTCCAAGGCCTTCACCCGCATCGACCTGCATCTGGAACAGGAAGTGCCGCTGCCGCTGGGC
>JAKPAQ010000117.1 GCA_029779385.1 Actinomycetes bacterium
GCGGCCACCTCGAACTGGCCGATACCGGTTTGAGCCAACTGCGGCGGTTCCAATTGCGCGGCTGGGTCAGAATTCACTCGGCTGGCGTTGGAAGGCAGATCACTCATCGGACGCGCCCCGAAACCGAACTTCTCGGCCTGGTCGAAAAGTTTTTCTTGGCCCACCTCGCCGGCGATCCAGCCGAATGAAACGTTGCAGGAGACGGCCATGGCGCGTTCAAGGCTGATGGGATTGCCGCCGCAGTTGCCACCGCCCTGATTAGTCAATTTGTAGGAGATGCCGGGGAAACTCAAGGTTGCGCCGCCGCGAACCTTCGAGTCGGCGTCAAGGCCCAAGTCCTCAATGCCGGCGGCTGCCGTGACCGGCTTGAAGGTAGACCCGGGCGGAAGTGTCAACAGTGTCGCCCGATTCAACATTGGCTGAGTCGGGTCGGCGGTTAGGTTCTGCCATGCCTCGGTGACTGCAGTTAGGTCGTGACTGGCCAGTTCGTTCGGGTCGTACGTTGGCTGATTGACCATCGCCAAGATCTCGCCAGTCTGGGGGTTCAACGCCACCACTGACCCGCGAGTCTTGGAGCCGAGGTCACGCAGTCCGTCGTATGCCGCCTGCTGCGCGGCATGGTTTAGCGTTAACTCGATGCTGCCGCCCTGGGGTTGATTGTTGGTGACTAGGTCGACGATCCGGTTTACAAAAAGCCTGTTGTCGCTGCCCGAAAGTACGCTGTTGTAAGTCTGTTCGATGCCTGCTCGGCCATAAATGTAAGAGAAGTAACCAGTAACCGACGCGAATAGTTTTGGCTCGTTGTACTTGCGTTGGAACTGCCACTTCGAATCAATCGGAACCGATTCGGCGATCCGCTTGCCTTCCACGATGATCGCGCCGCGCTCGCGGCTGAACTCTTCATCGATGACTCTGCGGTTGCCGGGCTTTGCATTGAGTTCGTCCGCTTCGATGAATTGGACATAGTTGACGTTCAGCAACAGCGCCGCGAACAGCACTAGGCAGAACACTGCCATCGCTCGAATCGGCTTGTTCACGACAGTTTCACCACCTGGGTGTCCTCGTCGCGAGACATCGCCGAGATTTCGGGAGCGGGGCGACGAGTTTGATCACTGATTCGCAGCAGGATCGCGATGATCACCCAGTTCATGATGATTGACGAGCCGCCGGCGGCCAAGAATGGTGAGGTCAGACCGGTCAGCGGAATCAGCCCGGTGACGCCGCCGGCCACAACAAATACCTGTAGGGCGAACGAAAGGCTCAGGCCGACTGCCAAGAGTTTGCCGAAGGCGTCTCGGCAGGTGAGCGCGATTCGTAGGCCACGTTCAACCACCAGGCCGTAAATGACCAAGATCGCCATCAAACCAGCGAGGCCTAACTCTTCGCCCAGGGAGGACAAGATGAAGTCACTGAACCCGAACGGCGTGCTTTCGGGGCTGCCTAGCCCCCACCCGCGACCCAGCAGACCACCATGTCCCAAACCGTAGAGGGCGTTGATCAGTTGGTAGTTCTTATCGGGGTCAGCCCACGGGTCAGCCCACGCGCTGAAGCGGTCTTGGACGTGGCCAAACGCCAGGTAACCCAAATATGTTCCGAGTGCGAAGAGGATCCCGCCAACGACCAGCCAGCCGGGTCGTTCGGTTGCGACATAAAGCATTACGACGAAAATGCCGAAGAACAACAGTGACGACCCGAGGTCGAGCTGCAGTACCAAAATGCCGACGCTGATGAGCCAGGCAACCAAGATCGGGCCGCGGTCGCGGCCGCGAGGCAGGTCGATCCCAAGTACTCGCCGCCCGGCTAGGGCCTACGCGTCACGTATGACCTCTAGGTAGCCGGCGAAGAAGATCACTAGGGCGATCTTTGCTGCCTCGCCGGGCTGGATACTGAACGGGCCAACCTGGATCCAGATCGCCGCGCCTCGTTTT
>JAKPAQ010000656.1 GCA_029779385.1 Actinomycetes bacterium
GGGCGGCTTCGGCGACCTCGGCAAGGACAAGTTCTCGGTCCTCGGCGTGTTCGACTACTACAAGCGTGATCTGGTCAAGCTGAGCGACACCGACTTCGGTGCCTCGCGTGACTGGCGTGGTCGTGCAGGCGGCGGTCGTAACTTCGACTCGCTGACCGGCCTCGGCACGTGGCAGCAATACACCAACGCCGGTGTTGCGACCCAGAACTTCCAGGCAGTGCCTGGCTGTAACGCCGCTGGTGGCACTTTGATGACCGGCCCGCAAGCTGTTGCTGCCGGTTTGATCAACCTGTCGTCGAACCAGTCGGCTGCCACGCTGGCCACGCTGCAAGCGCGCGCTGCTGCCACCAACACGTTCTGTACTTACAACTCGAACAACGCGATCACCGCGCTGCCGGGCACCGAGCGTTTTGGCTTCCTGGGCCGCGGCACGGTTGAAATTTCGCCGAACCTGCAAGGTTATGCCGAGGTCGGTCTGTCGCAAGTCAAGAGCAACCAGATCTTCACCCAGCCGTTCTTCAACACGACCGGCCTGACCCAGACTGCGGTTGGCTTGCGTCCGTTCAGCTACACGGTGAACTTCGCCCCCGGCGTCGCCGGCAATCCGTTCAGCACGCTGGCTCGCTACGCTGGCTCGCTGAGCGACATGGGTACCCGCGACACCTCGATCAAGTCTGACACCTATCGCGTGCTGGCTGGTTTGAAGTGGACGGCTGGCTCGTGGGACGGTGACAGCGCCTTCGGCTGGTCGCGCAACGAAGTGACGTCGACCAACACCAACCGTCTGAACATCGCTGGCGTAAGCGCTGCGTTCGGCATCTCTTCGGCTGCCCAGCCGCCGGTGCCGACATCGAACAGCTCGACTTACAACCTCAACAATCCGTCGGCCAACAGTGCTGCGGTTCGCGATTCGATCCGCGCCAATTTTGACCGCAAGTCGGCTTCGGAACTGTTCTTCATTGACACCCGCGCATCCACCGAGTTTGCCCAGCTCACGCTGCCTGGCGGCCCGGTTGGCCTGGCGGTTGGTGCTGAGTACCGCGCCGAAAAGCTGAAGGACAGCCCGGCAGCGATCGCCCAGCAGGGTTTGATCCTCGGCCAGGGCATC
>JAKPAQ010000157.1 GCA_029779385.1 Actinomycetes bacterium
TCGCCGGCGGTGCGAGAACTTGATTCACCCGACATGTGGCGCGCCATGGACGATGGCCTCGACCCAACAGATGAGCCACCGAGTACGATTTGAACTACTTGCCCAAAATCACCAAGGAGTGACCTGATGTCGCACGGTTCTTCACCTGCCGCCTGGACCGCCGTCCTGGTAAGCCTCGCCGGCTTTCTAATCGGCGCAATTGCGATGATCCCAACTCCAAACTGGACCATGTTCACTGTCGGAGTTGTGTTGGCAGTTGGCGCCTTGCCGTTGGGTAAGGTGCTTTCGATGGCCGGATACGGCACTGACCGAGACGGTGGCCACTGAGCCAAGTTGACGAGCAACAGTCCGCCTCGCGCGGCAAGTTGCTTCGTGGCCCGCTGCTGACTGGCCTTGCTGGCGGCAGCGCACTGGCCCTTGTTGGACTTTATGATCCGCATGAGTCGGGTTCATACGGGTTTTGCCCCTTTCTAGAAATCACCGGTCTGCCGTGCCCAGCGTGCGGTGGCTTGCGCTCGATGAATCTGCTGGTAAACGGTGATCTCGTTGGCGCGCTTTCAAGCAATTTAGCGGCAGTTTTGGGCTTGGCCGTTGGCGTGCTTGCTGGTCTGATTTGGACCGGTCGTCGATTGCGCGGGATCGACGCGCCCTTACTCACCTGGGGGAACCGCGGGTGGGCGGTCGCGGCCATCTTCGTTTCGGTCTTCTGGATTGCCCGGCTCACCGGGTGGGGCCAGTGGCTAGCTCCTTGACCCCCATCAGGGACAAAGAAGGGGGCGAGCGCCAACCGGCACTCGCCCCCTTCTTAGTACTTAGGTCAATTTGCGACCGGTTCGTTCTGTAGCACCTTGTAGGCGTAGGTAGCCGCAATTGCCGATACGGGGTAGGCAACCAGCAGGCCAAGGCCACAAAGGCAAGCACCAGCGATGATGATCAAAATCAGCAGGAGGGCCAGCAACAGCGCCGGTCCAATATTTGCGCTGATCAACGTGATGCTCGACTTGATTGCAGTGATCGGGTCTTGGTTCTTGTCAACCACGAATAGCAACGAGAAGTAAGACAGGAACGAGAAAATCAAACCGGGCAGGATGCACAGCACCAAGCCGATGGTGGTTCCAACCGAGAGCAGCAGCGAGGTCAGCACCACTGGTCCAAGTGGAACCCGCGAGATCGTTTCGCCGAGGTTGAACTTACGTCCCTCAGTTTCGTCGAGCGCACCACGATAGAGCACGCCAGAAATGACGAAGCCAACAAGCGTGGACAGGATATTCACCAAAGAAGTGGAGATGTTGAATCCGGCAAAGGGGTTCGTCTCGCCGGCACCAATATCTGGCTGGACGACCCAACTCAAAACGCCGAACAGGACCATTACGGCAAAGACGGCCAAACCAGCGATTACCCACTGGCCGGCATTGTCTTTGAACTTGTTCCAGCCGTAGCCGATTGCATCGGTTGGGCTGAAAGGTGCCGGGCCACCGGCATATCCGCCACCTGCTGGCGGCGGGGGAGGCGGAGGGATCGAGCCGCCTTGGTCGGCCCCATACGAGCCGTAGGACGGCGGTGGCGGCGGTGGTGGTGGCGTTGAACTGGCTGGGGTTTGCTCTGGTGGGGTCGGCTCGATTGGATCGGGCACGACCGGCGGTTCATTCGTCGACATGTCCACGAGCATAGGGAACTTCGGCCGATCCGCACACCCCCACAGGTTTCGGGCCGCCCGTGTCGGCGCTCGGGTCGCTGTCCTAAGCCCATCTTGGCCCGTCTAGGCTGGGCGTAGCCGTTCGATTCTCTAGCCGAGGGAGGGGGAGCACGCCGTGACTGTACTTGAAGAAATTCTTGCCGGAGTTGCCGAAGATTTGGCTGCGCGTCAAGCCAAGACGAGCCTTGATGACTTGAAGGCTCTCGCCGCCAAGCAGCCGCCCTCATTAGACCCCATGCCGGTCTTTCGCTCAACGGGCGTTTCGGTAATCGCCGAAGTGAAGCGGTCGAGTCCCAGCAAGGGCGCCTTAGCCGAGATTCGTGACCCTGCCGCGCTGGCCGTCGACTATGCAGCCGGTGGTGCCGCAGCAATTAGCGTGCTCACCGAAGAGCGCCGGTTCGGTGGAACTCTTGACGACCTGCGCGCAGTGCGCGCCGAGGTGTCGATCCCGGTACTTCGCAAGGACTTCATCACCACCTCGTACCAGCTGTGGGAAGCGCGCGCCGCTGGCGCCGACATGGCGCTACTTATCGTTGCCGCGTTGGATCAGAACGCACTTGAGTCGCTAATTGATCGGGCTCGGCCTATCGGTTTGACCCCATTGGTTGAGGTCCACGACGAACTAGAAGTCCAGCGAGCATTAGCCGCAGACGCCGATCTGATCGGTGTCAACGCCCGAAACCTGAAAACGCTAGAAGTTGATCGCGGCACCTTCGAACGGCTCGCACCGGCAATCCCCGACTCGGTGGTCAAGGTTGCCGAGTCAGGCGTTCGCGGACCGCACGACGTCATTGAGTACGCCCGGTTTGGGGCTAACGTAGTGCTAGTTGGCGAGACGCTAGTCAAGGGTGACGATCCTCGCGCGACTGTTGCTGACATGGTTGCTGCCGGGGTGCATCCCGCGCTGCAGCACCGATGGCAGCCCAGCTGACCTGTTGCCAGTCACTCGAATTATTTCAGGAATCCCCTATGACTTCAGCTATGCCCCTGCCACACGGACCCGGTCACTTCGGACGATTTGGCGGCCGATTCATGCCAGAGGCGCTCATGGCGCCGCTGGAAGAAATCACCCGCGAGTGGGAAGCCGCCCAAGCCGACCCGACATTCCGCTCCGAACTCGATCGGATGCTGCACGAGTACGCCAACATCCCCAGCCCGCTCTATGAGGCGCATCGGTTCTCCAAGGCAGTCGGCGCGCGCATCCTGCTCAAGCGCGAGGACCTAAACCACACCGGCGCGCACAAGATCCGCAATGTGATCGGCCAGGCGTTGCTGGCAAAGCGGATCGGCAAGCCGCGCTGCATCGCCGAAACCGGCGCCGGTCAACACGGCGTCGCGTCGGCGACCGCCTGCGCCTACCTAGATCTTGATTGCACCGTCTATATGGGTGAAGTCGACACCGAACGACAAGCATTGAATGTGGCTCGAATGAAGATGCTCGGTGCCGAAGTCGTATCGGTGACGACTGGCAGTCGTACCCTCAAAGATGCAATCAATGAGGCTCTGCGCGATTGGGTCACCACCGTTGATCACACGCATTACCTGTTCGGGACCGCTGCTGGGCCGCACCCTTTCCCGACGATGGTGCGCGAACTCACTCGCGGCATCGGCGATGAGGCCCGCGCACAGTGTTTGGAGTTGACCGGGCGACTGCCCGATGCGGCGGTTGCCTGCGTCGGCGGTGGCTCGAACGCGATCGGCCTTTTCACGGCTTTCGTGCCAGACGAGCAAGTTCAGTTGGTCGGCATTGAAGCCGGCGGTGACGGCTACGAGACCGGCCGCCATGCGGCCACGATTACGGCAGGCGACGTCGGGGTGCTGCACGGCGCCCGTTCGTTCCTGCTGCAAGACGACGACGGTCAAACCATCGAATCGCATTCGATCAGTGCCGGACTGGATTATCCAGGCGTCGGGCCCGAACATGCCTTTTTGGCAGACACCGGCCGCGCAAAATACCGTCCTGCCACCGACGCGCAAGCGATGGCGGCGTTCGATCTGTTGTGCAAGACCGAAGGCATCATTCCGGCGATCGAGTCCGCGCACGCCCTTGCCGGCGCGATTGAACTTGCCGCCGAACTGGGACCAGAAGCGTTGATTCTGGTGAACTTGTCCGGTCGCGGTGACAAGGATGTCCACACTGCGGCCGAATACTTCGGTTTGCTGAATGAGCAGGGAACTGCCCGATGAGTTCAATCGACGAACTATTCACCCGAGTCCGCGCCGAAAACCGGGCCGCCCTGGTCGGCTATTTGCCGGCCGGATTCCCCACCGTCGAAAGATCGATCAAGGCCATTGCCGCAATGATCGCCGGGGGAGTGGACCTGGTTGAGGTCGGCCTGCCCTATAGCGATCCAGTGATGGACGGTCCAACGATTCAGGCTGCTGCCGAGACCGCCTTGGCCGGCGGCATCAAAGTCGACGACGTTTTCGAGATCGTCCGGGCCACGGCGGCAACTGGAACACCGACGGTCGTAATGACTTACTGGAATCCAGTCGAGCGTCGTGGCGTCGACAAGTTCGCAGCCGATCTGGCTGCCGCCGGCGGGGCCGGACTGATTACCCCGGACTTGATCCCGGACGAGGGTGCCGATTGGGATCGGGCCTCTCGTGAGAACGGACTTTCGCGAATCTACCTAGTGGCGCCGTCGTCATCGCCCGAGCGACTGGAAATGACCGCGAACGCCGCCAGCGGGTTCGTCTACGCCACCGCAGTCATGGGAGTTACCGGCCAGCGCAAATCGACCAGCAGCCTCGCCCCAGAACTGGTTGCCCGGCTACGCGAGGTCACTGACAAGCCAATTGGCGTCGGTCTTGGGGTGAGTAACGCAAGCCAGGCCCATGAGGTTGCCCAGTTCGCGGACGCGGTCATCGTTGGCTCAGCTTTGGTCCGTTGCTTGCTCGACGCTCCCGACGAAGAATCGGGCCTTAAGGCGATTCGAGAGCTGGCCGCTGACTTGCGTGCTGCAGTGGAACGACACTGACATGAACCCAATGACGTTCATCCCGTCACCGGCCGAATCGGTTTGGCACTTGGGGCCGTTCCCGATTCGCGCCTACGCCCTGTGCATCATCGCGGGGGCCGCAGTCGCGGTCTGGATGGGTGAAAAGCGTTTCGTGGCTCGAGGTGGAAAGCCGGGTGCTGTTGGTGACGTGGCCGTTTGGGCCATCCCGTTCGGCATCGTGGGCGGGCGGGTTTATCACGTCATCACCGATTGGCAGTTGTACTTTGGTCCAGGCCGTGACCCGATCAACGCTGTCAAAGTCTGGGAGGGCGGGCTTGGCATTTGGGGCGCCGTCATTTTTGGCACGTTTGGCGCTTGGATCGCCTGCCGCCGCTACGACATCGATTTCGCGAAGATGGCCGACTCGATGGCGCCGGCGTTGTTGGTTGCCCAAGGCATCGGCCGGCTTGGGAACTGGTTCAATCAGGAACTTTTTGGCCGCCCATCAACGCTGCCGTGGGCCCTGGAAATCGGGCCTCAGTTTCGTCCCGAGGGCTACGCCCAGTACCTAACCTTCCACCCGACCTTCCTGTACGAGATGTTGTGGAACTTCGCGGCAGCGGCGCTGCTGATCTGGCTTGACCGAAAGTTCAAGTTCACCCACGGACGAGCATTCGCGCTATACGTCATGCTCTACACCGCTGGGCGGTTGTGGATTGAAACTCTGCGGATCGATTCGGTCAACCACATCGGTGGACTGCGGTTGAACGTGTGGACTTCGATGATCGTCTTTTCCTTGGCATTGGCCTACTTCTTATGGTCGCGTAGGCTC
Organism: Actinomycetes bacterium; assembly: GCA_029779385.1. The sequence continues at coordinate 5,471 of JAKPAQ010000157.1, forward strand.
GTCGCCGCCGACCGCGCCAACGCGACTGCCGACGAGTAGTACTGCGAATCTAAGACGGTGAAACCGCCAACTCCTTTGCTCGTCATCGTCGGGCCGACGGCTTCGGGAAAAACGAAACTATCGGTTGATATCGCTTTGGCGACCGGCGGTGAAATCGTTAATGCTGACTCGGTTCAGTTGTATGCCGGGATGGACATCGGCAGTGCCAAAGCAACGCTCGTCGAACGCCGGGGAGTTGCCCACCACCTGCTGGACGTACTCGACGTGACCTCCGAGGCAAGCGTGGCGCAATTCCAACAGTTGGCTAGGTCGGCAATCGATTCCATTCAAGCCAGGGGTGCGCCCGCGATCTTGGTCGGCGGGTCATCGCTTTACGTCAGAGCAGTTATCGACCCACTCGACTTTCCA
>JAKPAQ010000659.1 GCA_029779385.1 Actinomycetes bacterium
TCGGCCGCAACTCATGGTCCGACGCATGCGCGACTTGAGAACTAATACAGGAGGAACTATGTCGTTCTCCGGCAGAAGCGTCGTCATGGTTGACGGTGCGCGCACCCCGTTCGGTCGGGCCGGTGCCAAGGGAATCTATGCGGAAACACGCGCCGACGACCTCGTCGTCAAGGTGATCCGCGAACTCATTCGCCGCAACCCAAATCTTCCCAAGGATCGCATCGAAGAGGTCGCCATTGCCGCGACCACTCAAATCGGTGACCAGGGCCTCACCCTCGGCCGAACCGCCGCACTCCTCGCGGGTCTGCCGGAAACCACACCAGGTTTCTCGATCGATCGCATGTGTGCCGGGGCAATGACCGCCGCGTGCGTTGTGTCCTCCGGAATCGGTGTCGGCGCGTACGACATCGCGATCGCCGGTGGCGTTGAGCACATGGGTCGCCACCCAATGGGTGAGGGCGTTGATCCCAACCCGCGGTTCATCTCCGAGAAGATCGTCAACCCAGAAGCACTTCAGATGGGCATGACTGCGGAGAACCTGCACGATCGGTTCCCACAATTGACCAAGGAACGCGCCGATGCATTTGCGTTCGCATCACAGCAGAAGACCGCGAAGGCATACGCCGACGGCAAGATTCAGCCTGACCTCGTTCCGGTCGCAATTCGCACCGCCGAAAAGGGTTGGGGCCTGGCAACCGCCGACGAAGGCCCGCGACCGGAGACCACCTTGGAAGGACTCGGCGGGCTCAAGACGCCGTTCCGCCCACATGGCCGGGTCACAGCTGGAAACTCGTCAGGCCTCAACGACGGCGCCACCGCTGCCGTGTTCGCCGCTGAAGAGACCGCTGACGAGCTGGGCCTAAGCAAGAAGCTTCGCCTAGTGTCGTACGCATTTGTTGGCGTGGATCCAGCAGTCATGGGCGTCGGGCCTGTTCCGGCAACCGAGAAGGCGCTGGCAAAGGCCGGGCTGTCGATCGACGACATCGGCGCTTTCGAGCTCAATGAAGCATTCGCCGTTCAGGTTCTGGCGCTGCTCGACCACTACGGCATCGCTGACGACGACGCCCGCGTCAACCCGATGGGTGGCTCGATTGCTGTTGGTCACCCACTGGCTTCGTCTGGCGTTCGGTTGCTGACTTACTTGGCACGCGACTTCGAAGACAACCCCAATGTCCGCTACGGCCTGACCTCCATGTGTGTGGGTCTCGGCCAAGGCGCCACCGCCATCTGGGAAAACCCCAACTACC
>JAKPAQ010000216.1 GCA_029779385.1 Actinomycetes bacterium
CGCCGAGCCGTCGCCGCCGGCATCCTGATCAACATCGAATCGTTCCGCGAAGTTGCCGAACTCGCTCGCATCACCGCCGAAACCGGCTACCCGGCGCGCGTCGCGGTGCGCGTCAATCCCGATTTCGAACTCAAGAGCTCCGGCATGAAGATGGGCGGCGGGCCCAAGCAATTCGGTGTCGATGCCGAGCAGGTTCCCGAATTGCTACAAGCCATCAGCCGCGCCGGGCTCACTTTCGAAGGACTACACCTCTTCGCCGGTTCGCAGAACCTCAAGCCCGAGGCGATCGTCGAAGCACAGCAAAAGAGCTATGAACTCGCCCGAACGCTAGCCGCACACGCCCCTGCCCCCATCAAGACCCTCAACCTCGGCGGCGGATTCGGTATCCCCTACTTCCCCGGCGAACAACCACTCGACCTCGCGCCGATCGCGGCCAACCTGGAGGAACTCGCCGAACGCGCCAAGAGCGACTTCCCCAAGGCCGAACTGGTAATCGAACTCGGCCGCTACCTGGTCGGTGAAGCCGGCCTCTACGTCGCCCGCATCATCGACAAAAAGGTTTCGCGCGGGCACGTCTATCTCGTCACCGACGGCGGCCTACACCAGCACCTTTCCGCCTCCGGCAACTTCGGCCAGGTCATCCGCAAGAACTACCCGGTCGCCATTGGCAACCGCATGGCTTCGAAGGAAACGGAAACCGCCTCCGTCGTCGGCCCACTGTGCACCCCACTCGACCTGCTGGCCGACCGCATGGAGCTGACCAAGGCCACAATCGGCGACCTCGTGGTCATCTACCAATCCGGTGCCTACGGCTTCACCGCCAGCCCGCACGGTTTCCTGAGCCATCCGGCGTGTCAGGAAGTCCTCGTCTAAAAGGCCTGGTGGGAGCGAAGCTGCGATTTGAAACATATAAGTCATGGCTAATACCACGACCCCGAACAAATTGAGTTTGATTCGATGTAATCGGTCGATTACGATAGATACATGACCTATACGGTAAAACGTCTCGATGAGTTCTCCGACTGGCTCAAGGGCTTGAAGGACGAGCTGACCCGGCAGCGTCTCAACAAGCGACTGAGGAAAGCCCAACTTGGCAACTTGGGCGATGTTGAGTCAGTAGGCGAAGGTGTGTTTGAGATGCGCGAACACTTCGGACCGGGCTGGCGCATGTACTACGTTCAGCGCGGCGAGGTGTTGATTGTGATGCTTGGAGGCGGCGACAAATCCACGCAACAGGCCGACATTCGCCGAGCTGCAGCACTGGCGAAACGTTTGGAGGATTGATCATGACAAAGAGAATCAAGATTTCTGACCTTCCCGAATTCGATGCCGCCGAATATCTGAATAGCGAAGAGGATATTGCGGCGTATCTGACGACCGTTATTGAAGAGAACGATCCAGCATTACTCGCTGCCGCTCTCGGCGACATTGCCCGTGCGCGAGGAATGTCGCAGGTTGCAAAGGATGCCGGGATCGCACGAGAAGCCTTGTACAAAGCACTGCGTCCCGGTAGCGAACCCCGCTTTGAGACGATTAGCCGTGTTTGCGCCGCCTTGGGCGTGCGCTTGGTGGCTCAGCCGATTCATTTGGCGCACTGAGAGGTGTTTGGTGGTTCCGTCCGAAGCATGAACACTCTCCGCGAA
>JAKPAQ010000217.1 GCA_029779385.1 Actinomycetes bacterium
AGTGCACCCTTATCACTGTGAACGCCGAGCTCTGGGCCGATAGATACTTGTTGACCCACGCCAATCTTGCCGCCATAATATACTCCGAAATCGCCGGTATCTGTATCGTAATAAAGCCCACCATTGATACCACCGCCTTTCTTGTTTACCAGAACAGCGGACCCTCCAATCGTGTACGCGAGCAACCCAAGGGGATCAGAATATGATATTGGATCATTATACGAATAACGAAAATAATTTCTGAAATCACCGTTCAGCCAAAGTGGATCTTCAGTTAGAAAGCGACCTAATTCAGCCTCAGATGATCGCGATCTCATGTAATTTAAACCATTGTCGTCCTCCGATACCCCCCATGCGCCGTTGAACTCGAACGCGTTAGCGATAGTTTCGCTCTCCCATAGCGTCGTTCCGAACGGAGTGTAGCCGTATGCATTTACAAGCGACCCCGCCGTGCCGCTAACAGCGACCACTGAACCCACACCGTCTATGTCGTAGTAAGCACCTGATCCATCGGGCGCCTCTCGCGCAGCCAAACCGAGGCCGTGGAGATAGGCTGCCGCCAGCCCCGACGGGGCGTACTCAGAAACCACGTCACCAAAGCCAAACGGATCGACGAGGAACTCGCTGCGCACACCGTCGATGACGCTCGCAGTCCGATTGCCGAAGACGTCGTACTCATACTCGGTCCGGCTGCCGTTCGCGTCGGTGACCGTCACAAGGCGGTTCGCGGTGTTGTAGCTGTAGTTCCAAGAGCCGCCGACGGTGACCTTCGACAGCATGTTGCCGGCGGCGTCATAGGTGAAACTGGTGTCGCCAACCAGCGTATATTGATTGAGTTCGTTCGTCGCGTAGTCCGTCCTGACCCCGTCCTCTGTGACGCTGACGCGATTGCCGGAGGCGTCGTATTCGTAGGCGAGGGATTTGTCGGCGACGCCGGCACGGCTGGAATCGAAATGCGCCGAGATGAGTTGGCCGGCCGCGTCGTAGCCATAGGTCCAGTTGCCATCGGAGGTGGCCATGCCGA
>JAKPAQ010000237.1 GCA_029779385.1 Actinomycetes bacterium
GTCGAACGACCTGATCGCCCGAGTTCACGCAGCCCTCGAGGAATTTGACACTCAACTTGCCGGACGCCTGTTGTCGAATTTCATTGATGACCTGTCGAACTGGTACGTGCGTCGTTCACGCCGCCGGTTCTGGGATGGCGATCTCGCCGCCCTATCGACACTGCATGAATGCCTTCGGACCGTCACGCTTTTGATGGCGCCCTTCACACCATTCATCACCGATCGGGTGTGGGGCGACCTATTCGCCGTGCACGGCAATGAACCGGAATCGGTTCACTTGGCATCGTGGCCTCAGGCACAGCTTTCCCTCGTCCGGCCGGAACTTTCCGAGCAGGTCGCACTTGTGCGGCGCCTCGTTGAGTTGGGGCGAGCCGCCCGCGCCGAATCGAAGGTCAAGACACGTCAACCACTCCGGCGCGCCCTTGTTGCTGCCGGTGGCTGGTCACAGCTACCAGCGGACTTGCTGCGTGAAATCACGGATGAACTAAATGTCTTGTCCGCGGTCGCCCTGGACTCCTCTGACTCAGACTTGGTGGAGGTCTCCGTCAAGGCGAACTTCCGGGAGCTCGGAAAACGCTTCGGGAAGCAGACACCAATTGTCGCGAAGTCCGTCGCCGCGGCGAACGCAGCTGAACTCGTTTCCGCTATTCGCGCGACTGGTTCGTTCGAACTCACTGTCGACGGCGAAACCGTCACGGTGACACCTGACGATGTAGTGATCACCGAAACACCAAAGCAGGGTTGGGCAGTGGCCACCGATGGCGGTGAAACCGTTGCCCTCGACCTGACACTCGACGACGAACTGCGCCGAATTGGTCTGGCGCGAGACGTCATCCGCGATATTCAGGAAGCCCGCAAGCAGCGCGGCTTCGACGTCACAGACCGAATCAGCGTCGAGTGGGCAGCAACCGGCGTCACCGCGGACGCAATCCGCGAACAGGCAACCGAACTTGCCGAGGAAGTGCTGGCGACCTCGTTCATCGAGGTTGAGTCATTGCCTGCCACTGATGACGACGTAGCACCAGTTGCAACGGAGCAGGGGCTAGTGCGGATCAACCGCGTCCAGCAGTAGCCGGGTCTACCCCATCGCGACCCACACGTGGGCCGCACTCGCTGCTACCAGTTGTCGCCTAGATCCATCGGCACGGCCGCGAGGCTGCCACCGTAGGGCGTCATCGGGATATTGCGAGAACCCACTTGGTGGGCAGTGGCTGCGTCAACTTTGGACGACACCGACAGATCGTC
>JAKPAQ010000243.1 GCA_029779385.1 Actinomycetes bacterium
ACGGCATGAACCCCTGCACGAACGAGCTGTACGTCTCGTTGATCATTCGCTGCGACTCGGCGGCGATCGTGCCGAAAACCAGCGAACTTTTTCCCGAACCAGACACCCCGGTAAACGCGGTAAGCCGGCGTTTGGGGATCTGGACCGAGACGTTCTTCAGGTTGTTAACCCGAGCGCCTTGAACGCGAATCAAGTCATGGGAATCAGCTGGGTTAGTCACCCGATTCAATCTAGTGCCGAAGCTGCCTTCCAACCCAGCGGTACAGCCACTAACTCGACGAAGTTTTGCAAAAGTTGGGCGTTGAAATCCACCCCAAGTTGGTTCGGAACAGTCAGCAGCAGCGTGTCAGCTGCGGCAATTGCCTCGTCGGCGGCCAAGTCCTCGATCAGTCTGTCGGGTTCGGCAGCATATGTTTTGCCGAAGCGGGCATTGCCGCCGTCGAGGAAACCGACCTGATCGCGGCTGCGTGACTCGTGGCCGAAGTAGGCATGGTCAAGGTCGCTGACTAGCGGGAAAATGCTGCGACTGACCGAGACTCGAGGTTCGCGATCGTGGCCGGCCGCTGCCCACGCCTCGCGGAAAAGTTGAATCTGTTCGGCCTGAAGTTGGTGGAATGGCACGCCGGTATCTTCGGTCAGCAGTGTCGAACTCATCAGGTTCATGCCCGCTTCGGCGGCCCACTGGGCCGTTGCGCGACTGCCGGCGCCCCACCAGATCCGGTCGCGAAGGCCCGGCGAATGAGGTTGAATCCCTAAGAGTCCTGGCGGGTTCGGGAACATCGGCCGCGGGTTCGGTTCGGCGAACCCCTCCCCATTGATCACCTGCAAGAACACATCTGCATGCTGGCGCGCCAAATCGGCGTCGCTTTGCCCGTCGGCGGGCACATGGCCGAAATAGCGGAAGCCGTCGATGACTTGTTCGGGTGAACCGCGGCTGATACCCAACTGGAGTCGCCCGCCAGAAATAAGGTCGGCCGAGCCGGCGTCCTCGGCCATATAGAGCGGGTTCTCGTAGCGCATATCAATAACGCCGGTGCCGATCTCGATCTGCGACGTGCGCGCACCAATGGCCGCAAGCAACGGAAACGGTGAACCGAGTTGGTTGGCGAAGTGGTGGACTCGAAAGTACGCGCCGTCGACGCCGACTTCTTCGGCCGCGACCGCAAGATCGATCGATTGCAGCAGGGTATCTGCTGCGGACCGGGTCGCCGAGTGCGGCGAATCGGACCAGTGGCCAAAGGACAGGAACCCAATTTTCTTCACATTTACTGTCAACGTCGTATTGCCTCACATGATTCCGCGCAGCGGTTTCGGGCGCTGCTGTTGGCACATGGCTAGCTACGACGCGCCGACCAGTGCAAGGCCAGATTCTCGATGAGCGGCTCCCTCAGGTGAAAGAATCAGAAGTATGAATACGAAGAAGCCACCCGCAGGCGCCGACGATGTCAAAGCTGGAGCCGTCCAGGAAGAATTCCCGGAACGCTACAACGAAAAAGGCATGCTGCGAGGCTCCTTCTACGACGAAGAAATGGCGCGGCTGCAAGAGCAACTGGTGCTTTTGCAGTATTGGATTCAGCATCACGGTCTAAAAGTCGTGGTGATCTTTGAAGGGCGCGGCACGGCCGGCAAGGGCGGCGTGATCAAACGAATCACCGAACGCACCAGTCCCCGAACCGTCCGCGTCGCAGCACTCCCGCGCCCGACTGAACGCGAGAAGACTCAGTGGTATTTCCAGCGCTATGTCGAGCATCTGCCGGCTGCCGGCGAGATGGTGTTGTTCGACCGCAGTTGGTACAACCGGTCGAATGTGGAACGGGTGATGGGATTTTGTACCGACGAAGAGCATGAAGAGTTCTTGCGATCGGCGCCCGAGTTCGAACGGATGCTGGTGCGGTCGGGCATCACCGTGATCAAGTACTGGTTCAGCGTGAGCTTCGAAGAGCAGCGCCGCCGGTTTGAAGCGCGCAACATTGAACCCGTGAAGCGGTGGAAACTCTCTGACATGGATCTGGCAGAGCACGAGTTCTATGTGAAGTACTCGATGGCGAAAGACACGACGTTCCAGTACACCGACATCAAGCAGGCGCCGTGGTGGGTCGTGCCGTCGGACGACAAAAAGGCTGCGCGACTCAACTGCATTTCGCACCTGTTGTCGCAGTTCGACTATGACGACGTTGCGCCGGATCCGGTGAAGCTACCGAAGATGCAGGATCTGGCCTATGTGCGGCCGCCGATGGACGATCAGACTTTCGTTCCGTTGAGGTTCTAAGTAGCGACCGTGGCCTGATCGTCTGCCACATAAAGCCGGAAAAGCAGGTATGCCGACAAGGCGCAGCCCAGATGCCAGATGGCGTGACCTTGCAGCAGGCTGTCGGGGACGCACCAAGCGCCTTGGTCTAAGTTCCAGATGACGAAGGACAGGCCGAGAGTGCCGACCGCGGCGATTCCGGCCTTACCCACTCCCCTGCTCCTCGTTCGAGACCAAAGAACTACCTCGCTGATGAGCGTGAGCAGGATCAGTACCGCAAAGACGGCGTTCCCCGCATGCAGCACCACGGGCAGTTCAGGGCCAGTGAGGTAGATGATTTCGCTGCCGAACAGCAGGACCGCGAACAGTCCGTAAAAACGTATGGCGGTCAAATCGGCAAGGCGTTTGATTGCATAGGAACTTGTGAAGGCCGCCAACAAAAACATCGAAGTAAGGTCGAGGTGCTTTCCCCACGCGGTGCCGGTGGCGTGCATGGCCGCGCTTGCCGGGCCGAGCAAGACGACTACGCATGCAAACAACGTGACCGTTGAATCCATCAGTTGTGGCCGGGTCCGCGCCTGCCAGCCGATTGAAAGTCCAGCAATAACGAAACCCAGGTTTGACCAAGTGTTTGCTGGTTGATTTACCAGACCGTCGCGAAGGGCCTCGCAGAATAAATCGCCGTGGCCAAGATCTGGACCTAGCCAACCCCCAACGACGGCCGCAGCAAGCAGACCGATGGAGACTACCCCCACCGCTAGCGCTGTCGAGAATGGGTTCAGCGCTGGGCGACTCATGGGCCCAATCGTGGCACGATGAGGACCATGAAGATCACCAGATTTGGACATTCGGCAGTGCTGGTCGAGTCGGGTCAGACGCGTGTTTTGGTCGACCCGGGCGTTTTTAGCGTTCCTGATCTTTGGGATTTGACTGGACTTGCTGCGATCGTGGTGACGCATCAGCACCCCGACCACCTCGATCTGGCCCGGGTCGGCGATCTGATCGCGGCAAATCCAGGCGTCCAGTTGCTTGCCGAGCCGCAGACAGCGACGAACTTGGCTGATTGGACGCCCACCTCAGTTGACGCCCGCTATTCGATTGGCGAGTTAACGCTGACCGGAGTGGGCGGTCAGCACGCGGAGATACTGGACACGATTCCCCGGGTAGGCAACATTGGCATGTTGGTGTCCGACCCGGCCGGCACAACCTTTTTCCACCCGGGCGACTCTTACGAGTACCGGCCAGCAGGCGTCGATATTCTCGCGATCCCCTTGGCGGCGCCGTGGGCAAAAATGGCTGAAACAATTGACTTTGTCCGGGCCATTTCGCCCCACACAGCGTTTCCAATTCACGACGGTGTGCTCGCCGACTCTGGCTATGGGATCTATTGGATGCACGTCCAAAATCACGGCGGCGTTGCGGATCTTCAACAATTAGGACAGTCCGCTCCTCTGGTTCTGGGCTGACACGCGCCGGATTCGGGGTTTATCTCACAACTGAGATACGCTTCATGCATGACTCAGAGCGATGATTACTTGGCCCGGATCGGCACCCTAATCCGTGATGCCAGGCAACATTCGGGGCTAACCCAGGCCCAACTCGCAACTGAACTGAACACCAGCCAGAGCGCCATCAACCGGATTGAAAAAGGTCAGCAGAACCTGACGCTGGACATGTTGGCTCGCATTGGTGAGGCATTGGACTCTGAACTAGTCAGTGTGGCGCCAACCGCCGGGCCGAGCCACCTTCGGGTCAAGGGTGGCACGACTCTTTCGGGCACGATCGACGTCAAATCCAGCAAGAACGCTGGCGTGGCCCTGCTGTGCGCAGCCCTCCTAAATGTCGGCACGACCACCCTGCGCAAAGTTGCCAGGATCGAGGAGGTCAACCGCCTGCTTGAAGTGCTCGAATCGATCGGTGTTCGCACTCGCTGGTTGAACGACCAAAATGACCTCGAAATTGTCGTGCCCGAACGTCTCGACCTGGCCAAGATGAACGAGGAAGCCGCGCGTCGCACGCGCAGCATCATCATGTTCCTGGGCCCGCTGATGCATCGGTCAGACGAGTTCGAACTCCCCTATGCCGGCGGCTGCGATTTGGGCACTCGAACGGTCGAACCGCACATGACCGCGTTGCGACCATTTGGACTCAAGGTCCTCGCCACCGAGGGAAGTTATCACGCGACTTCGGCCGCCGGCGTGGTGCCGGACCGGCCGATCGTGTTGACCGAACGCGGCGACACGGTTACCGAAAATGCGCTGTTAGCCGCCGCGCGAACCGACGGCACCACGACCATCCGAAACGCCAGCCCCAACTACATGGTCCAAGACTTGTGTTTCTTCCTGGAGAAGCTCGGCGTCCAGATCGAGGGCATCGGCACCACGACTCTGCGCGTGACCGGAAAGTCGAAGATCAGCGGCGACGTCGACTACGCACCCAGCGAAGACCCGATCGAGGCGATGAGCCTGATCACGGCCGCGATCGTCACGAACTCGCAAATCACGGTCTGCCGAGTGCCGATCGAGTTCATGGAAATCGAGTTGGCACTGCTCGAGGAGATGGGTTTCGCCTACGAAAGGTCGGCTGAATATTTGGCAGAGAACGGCCACACGCGGTTGGTCGACATCACTACCTTCCCCTCGCAACTCAAGGCACCGATCGACAAAATTCACCCGATGCCGTTCCCTGGACTGAACATTGACAATCTGCCCTTTTTCGCTGTGATTGCAGCGTCGGCCGAAGGGCAGACGATGCTTCACGACTGGGTTTACGAAAACCGGGCAATCTACTTGACCGAACTGAACAAACTCGGCGCTCAGGTGAAGTTGCTTGACCCGCACCGAGTGCTTATTGAGGGCCCAACTCACTGGAGCGGAGCTGAACTGGTTTGCCCCCCGGCTTTGCGTCCGGCAGTGGTGATCTTGCTGGCCATGCTGGCGGCCAAGGGAACTTCAGTTTTGCGCAGTGTCTATGTAATCAACCGCGGCTACGAAGACCTTGCATTACGACTTAATGACCTTGGCGCGCAGATCGAGACGTTCCGCGACATCTAACGCTAGGTTGGCTCCGTGAGTACATCGCCGTACCTGGAGCCTGCTGCGCCCGTTGCCTTCGCCCATCGAGGCGGGGCGATGGTCGAAGCAAATATCGGCATTGAGAACTCGCTCGCCGCGTTCACCCACGCGTACGAATTTGGCTACCGCTACATGGAGACCGACGTGCGCTGCAGTCGCGACGGCGTCGTTTACGCCTGCCATGACGAACGACTCGGACGGTTGCTCAATCGCGACGTGGCTATCGCTGAATTGTCTGCGGCCGAAATCGATGCCGCGCTGCTCGGCGATCGCGAACCGATCATCCGACTCGACGCGCTAATTGAAGCGTTGCCTGGCGCGAGATGGAATATCGACATCAAGTCAGACGACGGCGTTGACCCCACGACAGATCTGCTTTCGAAGATGGGCGTGCTCGATGACGTCTGCCTAGCCTCGTTTTCGCATTCTCGGTTAGTGCGAATCCGCGAGAAATTGCCCCAAGTCGTCACCTCGGCCTCACAGCGCGAAGCCGCCCAAATGGTGCTTGGCCTAGGGGTTCCGAAGGCTCCCAGGATCTTCCAAGTTCCGGTTAGCCACGCTCGGGTTCCGGTAGTGACTCGCAGTTTTGTTCGTCGCGCCCACAAGGCCGGCAAATTCGTTCACGTTTGGACGATCGATGAACCCGAAGAAATGCATCGACTTGCCGACCTTGGTGTCGACGGGATCATGACCGATAGAACCGACCTACTCAAAGACGTGCTGTTGGCGCGCGGCCAGTGGAAGGAACCCGCATGAGTGAAGGCGTCGTGGCCCAGAAGTCCGAAAAGGGCAAAATTATTGCTTGGAGTTTTTGGGATTGGGGTTCGGCAGCGTTCAACGCGGTGATCGTGACCTTCATCTTTTCGGTCTACCTGGTTGACAGTGTCGGCAAAGATATTCCCGGGCCGTTCAGAGCAGCCACCTGGCTTGGCTTGGCAAGTGCCGCTGGTGCGGTCCTAATCGCGGTTGCCGCGCCGGCCTTGGGGAGGCGTTCCGACGCCGGTGGACACCGCAAACGTTCCCTGCTGCTGCTAACTCTGGCTGTTGTGGCTATCACTGCCTCGTGTTTCTTCGTCAAGGACGATTGGCACTACTTGTGGCTGGGCCTTGCTTTGATCGCCGGCGGTTCGGTGGTGTTTGAACTAGCCTCCGTCCCATATTTCGCGATGCTGCGTCAGGTGTCGACGCCTGAGAACGTCGGCCGAGTTTCCGGGCTCGGCTGGGCTTTCGGCTACTTCGGCGGAATCATTTTGTTGTTGATTTGCTACTTCGGTTTCGTGGTTGGTGACGAACCGACTCGCGGCTTCATGAATGTGCCGGTCGAAGACGGCCTCTATATCCGTTATATCGCGTTGGTTTCAGCGGTCTGGTTCCTGATTTTTGCGATTCCGTTGTTCGTCGCGATTCCCGAGTTGCCAGCGACAGCCAACGAGGACTCGGCAAAGGCTTCGATCACTGATTCTTATCGGGCGATCTGGAATGACGTCACCACCATGTGGCGTGAGGACCGCAACACGTTGAAGTTTCTGATCGCAAGTGCCTTCTTTCGTGACGGACTGGCCGGCGTGTTCGCCTACGGGGCGATCTTGGCTGTTTCGGTTTACGGAATCGCCAAAGACGACGTGATCATCTTTGGCGTGGCCGCAAACGTTATTTCGGCTCTCGGGGCGCTCGCCGCGGGCCGCTGGGATGATCGAGTGGGTCCGCGAGCAGTGATCGTTACCTCACTGGTGGCAATGTTGGTTTGCGGCTCAATCCTGTTCTTCGTTTCTGGGCCGAAAATGTTCTGGATTTTCGGCCTTGGCTTGTGCCTATTCGTTGGGCCGGCACAATCGGCTGCTCGTACCTATCTGACCCGAATCACCGAGCCGGGGCACGAGGGACAAAACTTTGGCCTCTACGCCATGACCGGTCGCGCTGCCTCGTTTATGGCGCCTCTGCTGTTCGCCATCTTCATTTGGGCGGGCAATCTGTTCACCGGCGAAGACACAGACCGTTGGGGAATCCTCGGCATCATGGTGGTTTTGGCTATCGGGCTGTTCCTGCTGCTTCGCGTGCCAGCACATATTGAAGATCGCGCTCTCAGGGGAATCTCACGCCCATCGCGTACGTTGGAATAGAAGTAGACCTAAAAGGGAGGGACCGACTATGGCAGAACGAGCCCTACGTGGTGCGCGATTGGGCGCGCAGAGCTTTGAAGATGAGCGCGGAGTCGAGATGGCACCGCGACAAGAAGTTGAATACGTATGCGCCGATGGTCATACGTTCAAGGTGACGATGGCCGATGAGGCTGAGGTGCCGGCCGAATGGGAAGACCCAAAGACCGGCCAGATTGGTCGACTAGTTGGCGGCGCCGAGCCAGAGACCAAGGACGAGAAGCCGGTTCGCACCCACTGGGACATGCTGCTGGAGCGTCGCTCCGAGGCTGAACTCGAAGAGATCTTGACCGAACGGCTAGAGATGTTGCGTGGCGGCGAGATCGGTCCCCCGCACCTTCACCGCAAGACGAAGACGCGAAAGAAAACCGTCACCGCTTGAACGGATTCAGCCGTTCAAAACCCCAAATGGTGACTCGAGTCAACGCTTCTTGAACGATCCCGAAACTCATTTTTGACTGTCCGTGGATTCGTTCGACGAAGGTGATCGGTACCTCGGCAACTTCAAGGCCCGCCAGACGCGTCTGGCGGGTCATGTCGATTTGGAAGCAGTATCCCTGCGACTCGACTGCCTCAAGATCAATCGCCTCGAGAGTCTCGCGTCGGAATGCCCGGAAACCAGCAGTGGCGTCTTTGACCCCGAGGTTCAACATGAACCGGGCGTAAATCGAGGCACCTCGCGACAGCAGTTCGCGACGCATCGGCCAGTTGACCACCGATCCGCCTGGCACCCAACGCGATCCGAGAGTCAACGGCGCACCGGCCTTGGCCGATTCAAGAAGTTTGCCTAGGTCTTCGGGCCGGTGGGAGCCGTCGGCGTCCATCTCCACTAGGACGTCGTAGCCGTTTTCCAGCCCCCAAGCGAAGCCGGCGCGGTAGGCGGCGCCGAGACCCTCTTTGCCAGCGCGATGAAGCACATGAATTCGGGGATCCTCGATGGCGAGTTTGTCTGCGAGGTCACCGGTGCCGTCGGGCGAGTTGTCGTCAGCGATCAAGATGTTCACTTCGGGCTGCTCGGCGAGTACCTTTTCGGTGATCCAACCGACGTTCTCTGCCTCGTTGTATGTAGGGATCACTACGAGTGTCTTCATCGGCTGCCCTTTCGCAACTCACGGTTACCGAACGCCAATCCTGCCACGGCTATGAGCCAGATCACTAACGAGGTAGCAAAACCAAGGATCGTGGCCGGGGTTCGACCATTGGCAAGCACGATGTCTTGGACTAAGGTCGCAGGCTCTTTTACTGGCGCTTGTTGAACAACGTGGCCGGTCGGATCGACCACGCCGCTGATTCCGTTGGTGGATGCTACCGCTAACCAGCGGCCGGTCTCAATCGCGCGAAGCCGCGAAATGGCCCACTGCTGCTGGGGTTGTACACCTGAACCAAAGTCCATGAAACTCGCATTCGAGGTCTGCACGGCAAGGAACTGCGCGCCACGGTTGACACTTTCGCGTACCGCGGCGTCGTAGGCGATGTCCCAGCAAATTGTTAGCCCAACTGTCATCTTTCCGGCCGACATTACGCCGGGGCGATCCCCCGCCAGCATGTCGCGCGGAATGTCACGATCAAACCGCGGCACGAAGCGGCCTAAGGCATTGCGGAAAGGCACATATTCGCCGTAAGGAACGACGTTCTGTTTGACGTAGAAGTCTTTGTGCGGACCCTTCTTGTCGACCTTTACTGAGGCGTTATAGGCCGTCTTGTCGGTTGGTCCGTTCAAAATCGCCCCGACTAAGATCGGCGCATCGACGTCGGCCGCCAGCTTGGTCACCGTCGCGCGGGCGACGGGGTCGGTGAAAACGTCCAAATCTGACCCGTTTTCTGGCCACAACACGAGGTCTACCTGCTGATCAATTTTGCGCGTGCCCGCGACGTGAAGGTCAAAAATTTCACCGCGGGGCCAACTGAGGAAGTCTCCTGGCGTATTGCCCTGGACGACCGCGATGGTGCGTGACTGGCCCGCTGATGCGATCCCGGTAGGCAGCACAGTGCCGACTGCGATAACTGCGGCGGAAGCGGCCAGCGGCCACCACCTGCGTTCGGTAACGGCAACGACCAAAAGACCAGCCAAGACCGCCATCAGAAAAGACGTGCCGGCGATCGAAACTAACCGCACCCAGCCTTCGAAGGGGGTGTCGATAGCGGTGTGTCCTAACCGTCCCCACGGGAAACCGCTTAGCGGAACGCTGCCGCGCAGCAACTCGCCGGCCGTCCAAATGGCCGCAGCCCAGATGGGCCAAAACTTTCCGTGAACACCCGAGCGCAGCGCTAACGAGACGCCGGCGATAAAGGCGGCCTCAAACAGCACCAAACCAACCCACGCCCATCGGTCTACGGCGTTCATCCACCAGATCAGTGGCCCCATGAAGCCAAGGCCGAAACTGAAGCCGACGGCTAGAACGAGGCGAGCTGAGGCGCCTGACAGCGTTCGAAGTAGCGCGAAGAACCCTGCCAAAGTGAGAATCATCAGGCCAGGAATCGCAAGTGGCTCAAACGCTCCGGTCGAAACGACACCCAATGCAAGAGCGATCAGGATTGCTCTCACAGGCGGACGAAGTTGCGTTCAGTGTTGTTCAGTACCTCGATGCCCGACTCGGTACAGACCACAATGTCCTCGATGCGCGCGCCGAACTGGCCGGCCAAATAGATGCCCGGCTCAATCGAGAACGCCATCCCTGGCTCAAGGATCGTCTCGTTGCCAGCCACGATGTAAGGGTCCTCGTGGGTTTCTTGGCCGATGCCGTGGCCGGTGCGGTGAATGAACTTGTCGCCATAGCCGGCCGCGGTGATGATCTCGCGGCCGACGGCATCGACTGATTCGGCGGTCACGCCAGGGCGAGCATGGGCGCGTTGGGCCGCTTGCGCCCGGTGCAAGACCGCAAATAGTTCTTCGTACTGCGGGTCTGGATCGGCGCCGGCAACGTAGTTTCGGGTCGAGTCTGAGCAGTAGCCGGCAGGGGTCGTGCCACCGATGTCGACCACGACCGGTTCGCCCGCACCGATGATGCGGTCGGAGACTTCGTGGTGAGGGGAGGCGCCGTTAGGCCCAGAAGCGACAATCACGAAGTCGACTCGTTCGTGCCCCTCCTCGATGATTGCGGCCGCGATGTCGGCTCCCACTTCACGTTCAGTACGCCCAGGTCGTAGCCACTCGCCCATTCGGGAGTGAACCCGATCAATCGCCGCGCCGGCGTCACGCAGTGCGTCTACTTCGGCCTGGTCTTTGACTGCGCGCAAATCTGAAGTGATGAAGCCACCAAGGACGAACTCGGCTGAAGGCAGCGCCGCCTGCAAAGCGAAAACGCGAGACGCCCACATCTGATCGTCGATGGCCACGAGTTCGGCGTCGCTCAGCAGCGAGGCAACCAGTTCGTACGGATCCTCGGTCTCGCCCCACGTATGGATTTCCATCGTGACCCCAGCGGCGGTGGCCGCAGCGTGCTCAAGTTCGGGGACTACGAGTTGGCTGCCGGTGGACTGAATCACTAGGCAGGTCAGTCGTTCCAACGGGATCGCGGCGTAGCCAGTTAGGTAGCGCAGGTTGGCTCCGGGAGTGACTATTAGGGCGTCAATTCCAGTTTGGTCCATTAGGGCGCGAGCCCGGTCGAGTCGATCGCTCATTCCTCGAGGTTACCCACCACAATGATGACTATGGGACGCCTCCTGCTGTTAGACACCGCCAGCCTCTACTACCGCGCCTTCTACGGCGTCCCCGACTCCTTCAAAGCAGCCGACGGAACGGTAGTCAATGCGCTGCGCGGCGTGCTCGACTTCCTCGCCACCTTGCAGACCCGCTACCAACCCACTGCGGCGGTAGCTGCTTGGGACGTCGCTTGGCGGCCCAACTGGCGCGTGGACCTGATCGGCACCTACAAACTGCACCGAATCGCCGATGGCACCGCTGACGCCGAAGACACCCCCGAACTGTTGGTGCCACAGATCGAACTGATCGCCGAGGCGTTAGCGCTCGCTGGCGTGCCGGTTGTTGGGGCTGCTGACGCCGAAGCCGATGATGTGATCGGCACGCTCGTTCGCCGCTGGGACGGCGGGGTCGACGTCGTCACCGGGGACCGCGACTTGTTCCAACTTGTCGATGACGCCAAAGACGTGAGAGTGCTCTATACCGCCCGTGGAGTGGCCAAGCACGACGTCGTAGACGCCGCGTGGATAGTGGACCGGTATGGCATCAATCCGAGCCAGTACGTCGATTTTGCGGTAATGCGCGGCGACGCTTCGGACGGCTTGCCTGGGATTGCGGGCATCGGCGACAAGACTGCGGCTGGTCTACTTAACGAATTTGGGGACTTGGCGGCAATCCAAGCAGCGACCGCCGACCCGACTTCGAACATCAAGCCGCGCGTGCGCCAAAACCTGCTGGCTTCGAGCGACTATCTCGCGGCCGCAACCGAGGTGGTCACGGTGTTGGCGAACCTTGACTTGGCCGACCCGGTTTCCGTCGAGCCGGACCAGACTGGCCTGACCGCGTTCGGTGAGCGCTGGAATGTGGCCGGGCCGGTCGAACGGTTCTTGAGCGCGCGTCTCAACTCGTGATGCTGCTGTAGGCCACTACCCCATGGCGAAGTTGGTCGAGAGCTTCGCGGGCGGTCTCGCGTAGCGGGCCAGGCCCGGCCGCATCGGCTATCTGGGCGATCGTGTCAATCAGTTGCTTGGTGGCACGAACGAAGTCTCCGGCGGCCATTTCGGCACTGCCTAGAACGTCATCAAGGTTGGCGCCTTCGCACCAATGCCAGATCGCTTGGGCAAAGCCGAAGTCTGGTCGGCGCAAGAACCGCAACCGATGAGAGCGTTCAAGTTGATCGAGTTCAAGCCACAGCAGGCCCATCGCTTCGGCAGACTGCTTTACCTGCCTGGTTGGGTAGCGCGGTGGTGGCGCATCTTCGGCGTTTCGGGACTCATAAGTTAGCCCGCTGGCGAGGGCCGCCAGCTCGGCCGCAGTCAGGTTCTCCCAGTAGCCCCGGCGTACCGACTCGCTAACCACCAGATCCGACTCACCATAGATCCGTTGGAGTCTTCTGCCTTCTTCGGTTACCTCATCGCCGGCCAGATAGCCGAGGGCGTCAAGAACTTCACAGACGCGGTCGAACTGGCGGGCAACCGTGTTGGTCCGCTGATCGACCTTGCGCCTGGTCTGTTCGGTCTCGCGGTCGAGTTTGACCAGCCGCTCGGCCCACCTGGCGTGTGATTCTCGGTCGGGGCAGCCATGACAAGGATGTGCCCGCAACTGACTTCGTAGTTCGTCGATCTCGGGGTTCTGCGCGGCGGGTTCCTCTCGGTGCTGCTGGGGCCGGTCGACCAGGTGACCGGCGCGAGTGCGCAACGTCGAGGCAAGGTCACGACGGGACTTGGCATCGCGGAAATTGAACGACTTGGGAATGCGCAACTGACCCAGTGCTTCAACCGGCGTCGGGAAGTCGATCATCGCCAACCGTCGCGCGTGCCGGCTTGCGGTCAACACAAACGGTCGAGGCCCATCGAGTGCGTCCAAACCAGGATCGAGAACCACCGCAAGTCCGGCGAATTTGCCAACCGGCACGTCGATGACGTCGCCACGGCGAAGTTCGGTGAGCGAGGCGATCGCTTCTTCACGCCGCGCGGCCTTTCGATCTTTTGAACCGGTCGACTCAAGGTCACTTAGTTGGCGCCGAAGCCCCATGTACTCCATGAAGTCGCCCTGGTCGCAGGTTGCAGCCTCGCGGTAACCCGCGACCGCCTCATCAGACTTGCTGACCTGGCGGACAAGCCCCACTACCGAACGGTCGGCTTGGAACTGGGCAAAGGACTGTTCCAACAGTCCCCTTGCGCGCTCGCGGCCCACTTGGTGGACGAGGTTGACCGCCATGTTGTACGAGGGTCTAAACGACGAGTTCAACGGATAGGTTCGGGTCGAAGCCAGCCCGGCGACGTGGCGAGGGTCCAGCCCCGCTTGCCAGAGTACGACGCCGTGTCCTTCGACATCGATGCCTCGGCGGCCTGCCCGGCCGGTTAGTTGGGTGTACTCCCCCGGCGTGACGTCAACGTGCTTTTCGCCGTTCCACTTGGTGAGTCGGTCGATCACCACCGAACGCGCTGGCATGTTGATGCCCAGCGCCAAAGTTTCGGTCGCGAACACGACTTTTACTAGTCCCGCGCTGAACAGGTCTTCGACGCACTCCTTGAAAGTCGGCAACATGCCCGCGTGGTGGGCGGCAACGCCGCGACCGATCGCGTCGCGGAACGCCTTGAAACCGAGGACGTGTAGATCTTCGTCGGGAAGGTGGGTACACGCTTGGTCGACGTGGGCGTGGATCTGGTCGCGCTCCTCGGGGGTGGTCAGGTTCATCCGAGCAGCCAAAACTGCGTCGACCGCATTGGCACAACCGGCACGGCTGAAAATGAAGACGATTGCCGGCAACAAGGCTTCGGCATCGAGCTTGGCGACCAGTTCGATTCGATCCGGGGTGCGGTGGCGGCTGCGTGGCCGCTTGCCGCCCTTTTCGGGACGGCGACTGCGATTCTTGTTGAACGCCCGGTTCCACTGGGCGTCATCGCGTGCCAACCGTTCCAGTTCTCGGTTGACCGATTGTGCCGGATCGTCTGGCTCGAACAGTCCGTATAGTCGCCGGCCAACCAGGACGTGCTGGTGCAGTGGCACCGGCCGTTTTTCTTCCAGAATCGTGATCGTGTTGCCGCGAACTTCGGTCAGCCAGTCGCCGAACTCCTCGACGTTTGAGACGGTCGCCGACAGCGAGACGATCGACACCGAGGACGGCAAACCGATGATGACTTCTTCCCAGACGGCTCCGCGAAACCGGTCGGCCAGGTAGTGGACCTCATCCATCACCACATGGCCCAGACCGTTCAGTGTTGACGAACCGGCATAAATCATGTTTCGCAGCACCTCGGTGGTCATCACCACCACCGGAGCTTCGCCGTTGATGGTGTTGTCGCCGGTAAGCAGACCAACTTGATCCGCGCCATAA
>JAKPAQ010000282.1 GCA_029779385.1 Actinomycetes bacterium
GACCGGCACTGGATTCCGGTGCAGCGTTCTTGGCGGCTGAATGAACGCCATTACGGCGCACTGCAGGGCAAGGACAAGAAGGCGACCTTGGCCGAGTTTGGCGAAGAGCAGTTCATGACTTGGCGCCGCTCGTACGCGATCGCGCCGCCAGAGTTGGCCGATGACTCTGAGTTCAGCCAAGCAGGTGATGCTCGCTACGCCGACTTGCCGAGCGAACTCCTGCCCCGTTCGGAGTGCCTGTCCGACGTGCTCGACCGGATGCTGCCGTACTGGTACGACCAGATTGTGCCTGACCTAAGAGCCGGCAAGACCGTTTTGGTGACTGCGCACGGCAACTCGCTGCGGGCCTTGGTGAAGCACTTGGACGGCCTCGGCGAAGATGAGATCGTCGGCCTGAACATCCCCACGGGCATCCCGCTCGTCTACGAACTTGACGAGGACTTGAAGCCGGTTCAGCGCGGCGGTCAATACCTGGACGCCGAGGCTGCCGCCGCGGCGATTGCCGCGGTAGCCAGTCAAGGCCGCTGAAACGAAACGCGAAGTTTCAGGCGTACTTGTAGCCCAGGCCGCGCACCGTGGTGAGTGTGCGCGGGTGGGCGGGGTCTTCTTCGAGTTTGGAGCGAAGGCGTTTGACGTGGACGTCCAGCGTTTTGGTGTCACCGACGTAGTCGGCTCCCCAAACTCGGTCGATTAGTTGACCGCGAGTCAAAACTCGGCCGGAGTTACGCAGGAAGTACTCGAGCAGCTCGAACTCCTTGAGCGGGAGTTTGACGTCCTCGCCGTCGACTGAAACAAGGTGGCGGTCAACGTCCATCCTCACTCCGCCTACTTGAAGCACCGCATCCAAATCGACTTCTTCGGGCACGCCGCGGCGAAGAACCGCGCGTATCCGGGCGACAAGTTCGCGTGGAGAGTAGGGCTTGGTGACGTAGTCGTCTGCACCCAACTCCAGGCCGACTACTTTGTCGACCTCGGTGTCTTTGGCGCTGACCATGATGATCGGCACGGCCGAAGTTTGGCGGATTGTTCGGCAAACCTCGGTGCCTGAAAGGCCGGGCAGCATCAGGTCTAACAAGATGATGTCCGCTCCGCTGCGGTCGAACTCAGTTAGCGCGTCTGGCCCGGTTTCGGCGACGGCGACTTCATAGCCCTCTTTTCGCAGGACGTACGACAATGCTTCGCTGTAACTTGCCTCATCTTCAACGATCAGGACTTTGGTCACTCGTATTCTCCTTCATCGACGTCCCATGCTGGCAGTACCAGCGTGAAGGACGACCCGAGGTCCGGTTCGCTCCAGACCTCTACTGAGCCGCCGTTACTTGCGGCGACATGTTTGACAATTGATAGACCGAGCCCAGTTCCGCCGGTTGCGCGGGCGCGCGCCGGATCGACTCGGTAGAACCGTTCGAAGATTCGTTCCTGCTCTTCGGGAGGGATACCGATCCCGCGGTCCGAAACTGTGATCCGGACGTCGTCGTCTTCACGCACTGCCTTCACCGATACGGCCGATTCGGTCGGGCTGTACGTGACGGCGTTTTCAACTAGGTTGCTGACTGCCGCGTGCAGTTCTGCCCGGTCACCACGAACGAAAAGGTCCGGCTCGCACTCTTGGGAGAGTTTGATCTGGCGTGACTGGGCGTCGGTTTGCGAATGCTCGATCGCTTCACCAACGAGTTCACCGACTTTGATGGCCGTCTGATTTTCGCTGGCCACGTCCGATTGCAGTCGGGACAAGTCGATGATCTGTTGAACGAGCCGAGTTAGCCGGTCACTTTCGGTTCGCATTCTGGCCGAGAAGCGTTCAACTGCCTCGGGATCATCCTTGGCTTCGCCGACGGCCTCGGCGAGGAGGTTGATCGCACCAATCGGGGTCTTTAGCTCGTGGCTGACGTTCGCGACGAAGTCACGACGTAGCGCCTGGACTCGCTCCTCGTCGGTGCGATCCTCCACCAGCGCGAGCGTTAGTCCGTTGGGTAGTGGGGCCACGCGAGCGCGAACGAAGATAGGCGCTCGGCGGCGAACCCGAATCTCAAACTCGGCCTCGCGAACTTCGCCGTCGCGCCGTACCTGGCGAACTAGGTCAAGGAGTTTTTCGCTGCGCAGGTGATCGCCCGAGACTAGGCCCAGAGCGACGGCCGGGGCAGACGAGCGAAGCACTTTTTCATCACTGCCCATCACCACGGCCGAGGAACGCAGAACAGAAAGCACGGTGTCGATTTCCGGAGGAACTTCGGGGGTGGGGGCCTGCGGAATTTCGGTTTGACTGCGTTCGGAGTAGCGCCACCAAAAGGTGACGAGGGCGCCAACGACGATGCCGGCGGCGCCGACCAGAATCTCAGAAACCTCCACGAGTCGATCGTAGGCGGCAAATTGCAAAAGGCCACTATCGCCGGGGCAGATCGTGTCATGGTTTCGACTGCCGTTCACCTTTAGTTCATCGCAGGTCGCCCCCTATTCACTTAGGCGGCATAACGTCAGCCCTATGCGCGACCAGTACTACGAGCACCTCGACCAGATTGTCGACGACCTCGTCATCATCATCGACCAAGTGCGTTCTGCTGTGGCCTTGTCTACCGAAGCCTTGCTTAACGCCGACGCCATCAAAGCCGAGCAGGTGATCGAGTCGGAGACCAAAATCGAAGAGTCGATCGACGAGGTGGAGGAGCGTGCCCTGATCCTGTTGGCAACCCAACAGCCGGTCGCCACCGACCTTCGCCAACTCGTCTCGACCCTGCGGATGGTTGCCGACCTTCAACGAATGAGCCACCTGGCGGTTCACGTTTCGAAGATCGCCCGCCGCCGGATGCCGTACGCCGCCGTGCCAGCCCCGGTACAGCCACTGATTCGAGATATGGCAAAGGTGGCGGACTCGATGATCGGGTCGGCCTCGCGAATCGTCTCGAACCGCGACTTGGCCGCCGCCGCCGAACTCGAACTCGAAGACGACGAGATGGATCGTCTGCGTAAGGAACTATTCCGGGTGCTGCTAGATGGCGAGTGGGACCACGGTGTCGACACCGCAATCGACCTGGCACTACTCGGCCGGTACTACGAGCGGGTCGGCGATCACGCCGTCAACATGGCTCGTCGAGTCGTCTACCTGGTTACTGGCGAACTTCCGATCAGTTGAACTAAAACTCCAGCTCATACAAAACGAAAGGCCCGGGCAGAGAATCTGCCCGGGCCTTTCGTTTTGTCTAGTTCCGATTCACTCGCCCTCAGGCGCTGCTTCGGTTGCCTGGGTCTTGGTCGATTCTTTCTTCTTGGCCGGCTTGGTAGCCACGTCGGCGTACATCTTGGTGCGCTCGACCACGGGGACCTCGAGCGAGGCGACGTCGCCGCTTGCGCTTTCGAAGGTGACGGTTACGACAGCGCCTGGTTCGACCGTTTCCATCTGGATGAAGAATTCACCGTCGGCGCCCAGAGTCTTGAGTTTGTTCGCTTCGAGTTCGATCGGCGCGTACGGCGGGAACGAAGCTGTTGTTGCGCCGCTGGTAACCGAGAGTTGAATGATCTTCTGCGGTTCGGCCGACAGCAGCGCGCCGGAGAACGTCGCGCTTGGCATCTTGCCGTCGCCTTCGTCGTTTGCGACGAAGAGGCCGTTGTAGACGTGGATTGGCCCGGTGCGCAGGTTTGACCCGACACCAGCCTGGTACTGCTGGTTCGTCTGGGCATTGAAACTAGTTCCACAAGCCGAAAGGGCAAACGGAGCGGCAACGGTCAAAGCGATGGCGGCAATAGTGCGACGTGATCTCACCTCGGCATCGTACCGGGAGTGTGCCCCCAGATTCCACGGTGGGATTCCTCTGGGCGGGTTCTGTTATTCTGGTCACCTAGGAAAGGTGCATTCTCCATGGCTTTCACTGTCGGCGAAACCGTTGTGTATCCCAATCACGGCGCTGCAGTCATCGAAGACATCGAGATTCGGGCAATCAAGGGCGAGGACCGCACGTACCTCGTTCTCCGGATCATCGCTCAGAACGATCTTGTTGTACGTGTGCCTGCTGACAACGTAGACCTGGTGGGGGTCCGCGACGTGGTTGACGAGGCTGGTTTGGAACGAGTTTTCAGCGTTTTGCGTGCTGAACACGTGGAAGAGCCAACTAACTGGTCGCGTCGCTACAAGGCGAATCTAGAGAAGCTTCACTCCGGTGACGTTTTGAAGGTTTCAGAAGTTGTCCGCGACCTTTGGCGTCGCGATCGCGAGCGGGGCCTGTCCGCTGGCGAAAAGCGGATGTTGTCAAAGGCTCGTCAGATTCTCGTGTCCGAACTCGCGTTGGCCGAAAAGACCAACGAGGACAAGGCCGAGATTCGTCTCGACGAAGTGCTTGCTTCCTGACTCAGGACTTTCGGACGCCCGGCTTCGGCCGGGCGTTCGTCATTTCTGGGGCCTGACTCAAAAAACCATTGCGACGGCAATCGCGGCGATGCCTTCACCACGACCGGTGAGGCCTAGTCCGTCTGTGGTGGTGGCAGAAAGTGAGACCGGCGCACCGATGGCTGCCGAAAGCACTGCGACTGCTTCGTCGCGGCGGCCAGCCAGTCGGGGTTCGTTCCCGATTAGCTGGACGCTCACGTTGCCGATGGTCAGGTCGGCCTCGCGGACGAGTTCTGCGGTGGCTCGCAGGAACTCCACGCCGGCAGCACCGGCATAGCGAGGGTCGGCAGTACCAAAACGACTGCCGATGTCGCCGAGCCCAGCCGCGGCCAGGACCGCGTCAACCATCGCGTGCGCGACGCAGTCGCCGTCGGAGTGGCCGGCCAGCCCGCGGGGGCTGTCGGGCCAATGTAGGCCAGCAACCCACAGTGGTTGGCCTTCGGCGAGTTGGTGGACGTCGGTACCGATGCCGACTCTGGGGGAGTGCACGGTTAGAACGTTAGCCCCATCGAGGTCGGCGCGATGACATAAGCGATTCCGCCACTGCCGCGCAGCCAAGCCCGTTCGAACTGGGCACGATCATAAATTCGCCGCACTTGGGTGTTGGTTTTGCCGGCCGGGTCGTTGACGATTACCTGGCCGGTCGAAGTGAAGCCTCGCACGACAATCAGGTGCCCAGGGGTGGCACTGATCGGCGCTCCAGTTAGTTCGCCCTTTTTGAAGGCGACCGAAACCACGACCGGAACTTTCTTGTTGATGAGTGCTTCGACGTCTCGCAGGTCTGGCAGGCGTTGGACGACGGCTTCAGTGCCGTACCGGGAGGCATAGGCAGTGTTGAAGGGCCAAGTTCCGGTCCCGCGGTAGGCCGAATCGTAGGTGTAGCGCGCGGCGTGATCTACGGTCCCATCTGGGCCTTTTGCCCACGAGTACTGCTTTGCAGTCGGGCCGAGGCCGTAATACCTCAGCACCATCGAGGTTGAGGTGGGTGAGCACCAGGCCTGACCTCCGCCGCCGTACTTCGGGAAGTGGCCAGTGTGAATCATTTGCGAGTACGCCGGGACCGCAAGGTCTACCTGCTTGGTCATCGTCGTTTTTGAAACCGCAGTCGTCTTGGTCGTGTAGGTCGACCAGACTCCCGCCACCCCATTTAGGATCGGGCTTTTGATCTTGGCGTTCTTCCGGTTCAAGGTGACCCGAATCTGCCAACCGGTGAAGGATTTGCCGTTGCGGGCGTTCACAACGTCGGTGTCAACCCAGACCAACGAATCAGTCTGCTTCGAATAGGTGGTTCGCTTCCCACCAGAAAGCCCGTGGCGCCACTGGGCCAGGTTCTTCCATTTGGTGATCGTTTTGCCGTTCTTGAACCGTGCTTGAATGACCAACCAACTGCCGTCGGGCATCGTTTTGGCATTCCACGATGGGGCCAAGGACTTGGCGGCTGAGGCCGGCACCCACGGGCTTTGCCAAGTGCCGGACAGCTTCTTGGTCGGGAGTTGGTAGTTGGGCTCCCAGCGGCTCAACTGCGGCTTCGGGTAAGAGGCGGCTTGAGCCGCGCTAGGCAGCGTGAGGTTCGAAGTGAGGACAGCGGCGAGAACGGCCGCGACGGGGAAGAGTCGACGGAACACCAAATCAGGCTAAGTGAAAAGAGTGAACAATGGTAGGGAAGTGACGATATGCCCTTGGCGGCAGTTGGTTCGAGACCACCTGTGGGGCCGATAGGCTAGGGGGGTGACGCTGCACCTCTTCGACTCCGCCACCCGGCAGACCCGACCCCTTGACCTGGTTCAGCCGGGCAAAGTAGGTATCTATCACTGTGGCCTGACTGTGCAGGGGCCGCCGCATATCGGGCATATCCGCAAGGAAGTCGTTTTTGACGTCCTGCGTCGCTGGCTCGAACGCTCTGGCCTAGAAGTCACCATCGTGGCGAACGTGACCGATATCGACGACAAGATCCTCGCCAAAGCTGAAGAAACGGGCGAGCCATGGTTCGCGGTCGCCTACCGCAACGAGCGTGCCCTGCACGCGGCATACGAGGTGCTCGGTTGCACGCCACCCACTTATGAACCTCGCGCCACCGGTCACGTGCCCGAGATGATCGAAATGATGCAGACCCTGATCGAGCGTGGTCATGCCTACGTCGCCGACGACGATTCTGGCGACGTCTACTTCGATGTTCGGTCTTGGGCTGACTATGGCGAACTGTCCAACCAAAAGATCGACGACATGCAAGAGTCGCCCGACGCCCCGGTTGCTGGCAAGCGTGACCCACGCGACTTCGCGCTCTGGAAAGGTCACAAGGCAGGCGAGCCCGAATCGGCCTCGTGGCCAACTCCGTGGGGCCGCGGCCGGCCTGGCTGGCACCTCGAGTGCTCTGCCATGGCCGCCAAATACCTAGGCACCGAGTTCGATATCCACGGCGGTGGCCTCGACCTGCGGTTCCCGCACCACGAAAACGAACTCGCGCAGTCGCGAGCGGCTGGCCAGAAGTTCGCACGCGTTTGGATGCACAACGCGATGCTCAATCTGGGCAACTCCAAAATGAGCAAGAGCGTGGGAAACACACTGATGGTCAGCGAGGTCGTAAAGCGCGTGCCGGCGATCGCCTTGCGTTACTACTTAGTCGCGGCGCACTACCGCTCGATCATCGAGTACAGCGAGGCCTCGCTGTCCGAGGCTGCGACCGCCTTTGAGCGGATCGAGGGCTTCTGCAAGCGGTCGGCCGAACTGGTCGGCGAAGGCGAGCCAACTCAAGTGCCAACTGAGTTCGCGGTGGCGATGGATGACGATCTGTCGGTGCCAGCAGCCTTGGCGGTGCTGCAGAAATCGGTCGGCGAAGGAAACAAACTGCTCGCGGGCGGCGCCAGCCCAGAATTGGCGCAAATCTTGGGTCAGGTCCGCGCAATGCTGGCCGTCCTTGGCTTAGACCCGTTCACTTGGGCTGGTAGCGAGGCGGGCCAATCGGGCGCCGACGAGGCGTTGGCGCAACTAGTGCCCGCGATTCTGGCCGAGCGAGCCGAAGCCAAAGCAGCAAAAGACTGGGCGCGAGCAGATGCTCTGCGCGACAAACTAACCACAGCGGGAATTGAAATCGAGGACACTGCCTCGGGCGCCCGCTGGAATCTGAAGGGTGGCCGATGATGGCCGGAAATAGCCAGCGCCGAGGCGCAATCAAAAAGACCGGAAAGGGCAACCCGACCGCGGGCTCAGGTGGCCGTCGCCGCCAAGGGCTAGAGGGCAAGGGGCCGACGCCCAAGGCCGAAGATCGGCCGTATCACAAGAAACACAAGATGGCCAAGGCTGCCGATAAGCGTCAGTCCGGCCGGCCTCGTCGCCGTTCCGAAGAGGGCGGGCCAGAACTGGTGGTCGGGCGCAACTCGGTAGTTGAGTTGTTGCGCGCGAAGGTGCCGGTGCTGTCGTTGCAGGTTGCCGAAGGGATCGATCGCGACGATCGGATCCGCGAGATCTTCCAGTTGGCCGCCGATCTACATGTGCCGTTGCTTGAGGTGCCCCGAAACGAGCTCGACCGGATCACCTCGGGTGCGGTCCATCAAGGAATCGCGGCCAAACTCGCGGCTTATGAGTACGCCGACCCCGATGACCTGCTCGAACTTGCCGCCGAACGCGGTGAGGCTCCGTTGATCGTGATCCTCGACGGCATCACCGATCCGCGAAACCTCGGCGCGATTGTTCGCTCCGCCTCTGGCTTTGGCGTGCACGGAGTCGTTATCCCCGAGCGCCGCGCCGCCCATATGACGGCCGCTGCTTGGAAGACTTCAGCCGGTGCGGCCGCGCGGGTGCCGGTTGCTCGCGCGACCAACTTGAACCGCCAAATCAAGGCCTATCAAGACGCCGGTCTGATGGTGATCGGTCTGGCCGCCGATGGCGACATGCAGTTGCCTGACTTAGATCTGGCCGAAGGCCCCTTGGCCGTCGTGATCGGCAGTGAAGGCAAAGGCCTGTCGCGTCTGGTCGGCGAAAACTGCGACCAATTGGTTTCGATTCCGATGGCCAGCGACCTTGAGTCGTTGAACGCTTCGGTCGCGGCGAGCATCACCCTCTACGCGATCAACCAGACTCGCGGCTGAAGGACGTTTTGCCTTCAGTCGCCGAGCACTTGGTCGAGGTAGTCGTTGGTGAATCTGCGCTCTGGGTCGAGTTGGTTGCGCACGGCAACGAAGTCGTCGAATCGTGAGTACACGGTGCGGAAGTAGTCCGAGGTCAGGGTGTGCATTTTGCCCCAGTGCGGCCGACCGCCGTGCGCGGTGAAAATGTCCTGCATCGCGTTGAAATAGCGCGTCGGGTCGACGGTGTGGAACTGATGCGCGGCGAGGTAGACGTTGTCGCGATCATGGGCGGTGGACAGCCAGATGTCGTCTGCGGCAGTGAAGCGCACCTCGACCGGGAACGAAACCTGCTCGTCGGTCTTGGCGAACCACGCTTGCATCTGACTAATCGCTTCGGCGGCTGCGGCCCGCGGCAGCGCGAACTCCAACTCGCGGAACTTGACGTCGCGCGGCGAGATGAACACCTTGTGTGAGGTGTCGGTGTATTCGCGAGCGCCAAGCAACGACCCCGAAATGTTGTTGATTCTCGTAACCAAGTTGGGTCGCTTGGCAGCGACACGTTGCACCCGCTCGTAGAAGGTGTTCGACAAGAACTCGTCTTCGAGTTTGTGTCGCCACTTCGGCAGCGGAGACTTCGCCGTTCCTTCGGGTACGCGGTTGTTCCGCTTCGTCAGGGCCTTGTTCGTGTTCGGAAAAAAGAAGAACTCGAAATGGTCGTTGTCGTCGGCGAAAGAGTCCAGGTCGGCCAGCACGTCCGTCAGCGCCATTGGCTGTTCGCGGGCATTTAGCAAAAATGCCGGAACACACTGCAAGGTGAGCTCGGTGACGATGCCTAGGGCACCGAGCCCGACTCGGGCAGCGTTGAACAATTCGTGGGTCTGGTCGATTTCGAGTACGTGACCGTCAGCGGTGACCAACTGCAGCGCGGCGATTGCTTTGGCGATACCGAAAAGCTTCGACCCGGTGCCGTGAGTGCCGGTCGAAGTGGCTCCGGCCATCGACTGCGGGTCCACGTCACCCATATTCGGCAGCGCCAAACCGAGCGGGTCCAGTCGCCGATTCAGGTCGTGCAGCGAGATTCCCGCCTGAACTCGAACTAGCCCGGTTTCGGTATCCACGGCCAACACGCGATTCATTCGGTTCAGCCGAAGTTGAACGCCGTCGGCCTGAGCGATCGGGGTGAAGGAGTGGCTGGCGCCGACTGCTTTGACGCGCCGGTTCGACGTAACCAAACTGACGACTTCGTCGGTTGAGGAAGGTTGGGCAAGCAACTGCGGGCTGTTGGAGACGTTTCCGGCCCAGTTGGTCCAAGTGCTCATCCGAAGTTCTTTCCTTCCCCGCGGTAGGTCGGAACCATCCTGACGCCGCCGGCAGCGTCCACGATTGCGACCTGGTTGAAGCGTTCACACATTTCACCGGCTTTAGCGTGCCGGAACAGGACCCGGTCGCCGATGGCGAGCGACTTCGCCGACTTGCCGTGCAGCGGGGTTTGCACCTCGCCGGCACCCTCGGCGCCGTAGAGCTCCAGCCCGTGGGGCCAAACCGGAGTTGGCACTCGCGAATCCCCAGCCGGACCCGAAGCGATGTAGCCGCCACCGAAACAGGTCGCCGCATCTGTGCTCGGCTTGCGCACCACCGACAGGGCGAAGAACGCGGCCGGCCTCGGAGCGAAGTCGCGGTAGTGGTCGAACAGGGTCGGCACGAACAGACCAGAGCCGGCAGCCAGTTCGGTGATATTCGGATCGTCTCGCCACACGTCGAGGCTGCCGGTGCCGCCAGCATTTACGATCTCCAAGTTGGTCATTTGGGAGACCGCTTTGACGATCCGCTTTCGCCGCCGGCGAAGTTCGGCCGCGGACCGGGCCTTTACGATTTTGATTGCCGGGCCGCTGTCGGGCATGCCGGCTATTTGGGCGTCATAGAACATCAGCCCGACCAGGTCGAAACCGCGGCGAGCAGCGATCTGACTGGCGATCTTCTTGGTTTGGCCGGTGGTGTGCACGGGCGACCGATGTGCACCCAGATGGGCACCGAGAAGGCGGAGCGATGAGTCAACGTCCAAGCAAACCCGAATGGGCGGGTGGTCGTGACCCACGAATGAGTCGATCAGGTCCAAGGCCTCAAGCGAATCAACCATGACGGTGATCGAGGCAAGGCGATGTTCGTCGGCGACTAGGTCGCGAAAAGCCGCGCGGTCGACGTTCGGGTAGGCCACCAAAATGTCGTCGACCCCGTGGTCGGCGAGCCAGTTCGACTCGGCGAGCGAATAGGACATGACGCCACGAAAGCCAGGCAGGGTGAGCGCATTCTTGATGATCGATCGAACCCGGATCGACTTTGTTGCCAAGCGGATCGGAACTGCGCCAGCACGTCGGGTCAGGTCTTCGGCATTCGCCCACAATGCTTCTTCGTCAACTAGCGCGAAGGGGGTATCAAGTTCGGCGGTTGCGCTAAGTAGCCGGGGGAAGGGCGGGGTTTGAGCAGTTCGGGACACCACCTAAGTATGTAGGGTGAATGGGTGTCCAGACTCGTGTTCGCTTTAGTGTTCGCGACGTTCTGGCTCGCCGGCTGCGGTTTGGGTGCCGCCGAACCTGCTGCGCCGGCCACCTCTTCGCCCAGCCCACTTGGCGAGATGACGCTTTCGGACCTGAAAATAGATCACTGGCCAGAACTGTCGCAGCAGAAAATTCCCGAGCCGCCGGCCGCTCCTGCTGGCCTAAACCAGGACGAATACGACCGAATGGTTGCCGCGGTGCGCAGTTGGGCGCTGGCGGCCGTTGCGGTTCCGCCGAGCGTGAGTGAAGATTTGCCGGCCGCGGTCAGGAGGACTCTTGAAGACACTGCCGCAGAGCAGACGGCTCCGGAGTTGGCGCTGGTAAACGTGCTCGACCCGGATCTAGAACTGCGGTCGGCCAAAATGACTGCTGCGTGGGAAGTGGCCAAAGACGGGCCAACCTATCGGGTCATCCTGCAGACCCGAGCCGCCTACGAGGTCGCGACTGCCGATCTTGGCGTGCGCGTTATTGGGGTGCTGCGCAGTCAAGGGGTTACCACCGAAGCCAATGCCAAATCTTGGGGGGTGGCGCTCGGCTGGCAGGAGTTCGGTGCGGCCGACTGCGCCGTCGCTCTAGAGGATTTCCTCACCCCCGGTGGGGACTCGGGGACGCAGAAGTCAGACCTGCAGATATTCGTAGACGCCGGCAACTCGGCCTCGGTCGTCACGCCAGAAATGCCCGCAGATGCCCGGGTGAACAAGCGATTCTTGAACCGCTGTGAAGCCGGTGGAGTCTGACTTAGTTAGGATGATCTTCGCCAGAGCATCTGGCATGCCCTTGTAGCTCAGTTGGTAGAGCACCTCTCTTGTAAAGAGGATGTCGCGGGTTCGAATCCTGTCGGGGGCTCAAGCGTGACCGTCTAGCCCGGCTAGCCAGGTAGGCGTACGGTCGAATCATGGAATCGGTGAATGTACTTGAACTCGGCCGCCAGCGACTCGAAGCGGCTCGAACTTCTGGGCGGGGACGCTCGGCAAAGGCACTGCACCCGGGCCGACACAATCGGCTCCGTCAAACGCTGATCGCACTGCTCGCGGGCGAAGCACTCGGCGAACATGAGGCCCCGCCGGAGGCGACTTTGCAAGTGCTTTCGGGTCAAGTCCGAATCACGGCAGGCGACGATTCATGGCAGGGTGCAACCGGCGATCTGGTGATCATCCCCGACCGCCGACACGACTTGCATGCCGAGGTGGATTCAGTCGTGCTGCTCACCACGATCGTTGATGGGGCCCAATGATTTCGCTCAAGCGGGTCTACGTCGATCCTGAGCCGGCCGATGGGTTTCGGATGCTGGTAGATCGGCTTTGGCCACGCGGTGTTTCTCATGAACGGGCACACCTTGACCTTTGGTTCAAGGAAATCGCCCCAAGCGAGGACTTGCGCAAACGATTCCACGGCGACCAGATCGACTTCGACGAGTTTGCCAGCCAATATCGCGACGAACTTGACCACAATGACCAAACCGATCGGTTGCGCGAGATCCTGACCGAGAACGACCTAGTCACCTTTGTGTATGCGACCAAGCAGACCAAGCAGAACCACGCGATCGTGCTGAAGGACTGGGCGCTGGCGGAATTTTCTGACCGGTAGGCTCCCGCCCATGCCAGTTGTGTGGGTGGGCTTCGGCCTCGTTCTGCTGGTCGTCGGCGCCGAGCTTTTGGTGAGGGGCGGCGCACAAATTGCGACCCGGTTGGGAATACCACCGATGGTCGTTGGGCTAACCGTCGTCTCGGTTGGCACCAGTTTTCCTGAACTTGCAATCGGGATAGACGCAACGCTGCGAGACGCAGGACCTTTAGCCGTTGGCAACATCGCCGGGACCAACATCGTGAACTTGCTGTTAATCCTTGGTCTGAGCGCCGCGATGGTGCCGCTGGCGATCAGTACACGCACCATTCGTTTCGAGCTGCCGATCATTGCGACCGTATCGGTCCTGCTGGTCCTGCTCGCGCTAGATGGCGAACTGTCGCGGCTCGACGGCCTGCTGCTCTTGGCCACGGCAGTCGCGTACACGCTGGCCGTTGTCCGGCTCGCAATCGCCGATAGCCGCGAACGCAGTGAGCAAGACGCAACATCCGATGAGTCGCTGACGCGGCAAATTCTCATGGTCGGCACTGGCCTTGGGCTAGTCGCGGTCGGTGCCGACTGGCTGGTCCAAGGGTCGGTGGATTTAGCGTCGTCTTTGGGTATCAGCGAGGTAGTTATTGGCCTGACCATCGTGGCGATCGGCTCATCGGCCCCCGAGCTCGTCACAACCTTGGTTTCTACCGTAAGAGGCGAGCGAGATATCGCGATTGGAAACTTGATCGGCTCCAGCATCTACAACATCACCTTCATCTTGGGCGTGACCGCACTGGTTCGACCGCTAGGCGTCACCAGCGAGTTGATCCGAGTCGACCTGCCGCTGATGGCGTTCGTGGCGTTGTTGCTGATCCCCGTGTTCATTACGGGTCGGCGGGTATCTCGGGCTGAAGGGATCAGCTTCGTATTGGCCTACCTGGCCTACCTCGGGACAATCGTCGCGTTGCGCTCCTGAGAAGATGCGGTCATGTCATCAACGGCGGCCCGCAGCGACTTCATTTTGACCTTCGCCTGCGACGACCGGGTCGGGATCGTCGCCACGATCGCATCGACCCTGGCCGAAGACGGGTGGACGATCACCGAGAGTCAGCAGTACGCCGACCTCGATACGCGGCGGTTCTTCATGCGGGTGAGATTCGCCGCCGACCGGGAAGTGCCCCTGACGCAAATGCAGACTCTCCTTGAGCCAGCTTTGGCGCCGTTCGAAATGGACTGGGAACTGCACGACTCGACCGCCCCACTTCGAGTGGTGGTGATGGTTTCCAAGCAGGGCCACGTGCTCAACAACCTGCTCTTTCGCGCTCGCGAAGGCCAATTACCAATCGAGATCACGGCAGTCGTGTCCAACCATCCGGACTGGCGTGACGTCGTCGAGTGGCACGGGATCGATTTCCACCAGCTCAAGGTCACGGCCGAGACGAAAGCCGAATCGGAGCAGTTCGTGCTCGACCTGATGGAATCCACCGGCGCCGAATCGCTCATTCTGGCGCGGTACATGCAAATCCTTAGTGACCGGATGTGCCGTGAGGTTCACGGCCGCGCAATCAACATCCACCACTCGTTGTTGCCGAGTTTCAAAGGCGCTCGCCCTTACGAGCAGGCTCACCGCCACGGGGTGAAGGTGATCGGTGCGACAGCACACTATGTGACTGCCGACCTCGACGAAGGCCCGATCATCGAGCAGGACTTCAAGCGAGTAGACCACCGTTCCTCTGCGGCACAGTTGGCAGCGATGGGTCAGGACTTAGAGGCCAGGGCGCTCGTCCATGCGGTGCGGGCTCATGCCGAGCACCGGGTCTTGCTGAATGGGATGAAAACGGTCGTTTTCGACTGAAGTTAGCTTGGCAGTTCTGGAGTCGGTGCCAACTGCTCGGTCGGGGTTGATGCCTCAGCAGCCGATTCGGCAACGGTCGCTTCGATCATTTCGTTGGCGTACCGCAGCACAGCGGCGACGGTCGCGATAACGGGAATTGCCAAAAACGCGCCGGTGATGCCAAACAGCGATCCACCGCCGGTCACGCCCATCAGCACGATTGCCGGATGAAGGTTCATGGTCTTGCCCTGCAACATCGGCGACAACACGTTGCCTTCGAGCTGCTGGACCACCACGATCACCACGAGGATGATGATCGCGTCTTTAGGCGAGTTGGTCACCAAGGTCACGAGCACTGCGATGGCGCCCGAAGCGAAGGCGCCGATGATCGGGATGAACCCACCGATGAAAGTGATGACCGCGAGCGGCACCCACAGTGGCTGGCCGACAAACGCCAGTGCCGCACCGATGAGAGTCGCGTCTATCAGCGAGACCAGTGCTTGGGTGCGAATGAAACCGCCGAGGGTGTCCCAAGCGCGGGCGAACATCTCCCGGACGTGGCCGCCGACACGCCTGCCGCCGAGTGTCTCTAGCCATGGCAGGAAGCGGTGCCCATCCTTGATGATCAGGAAAGTCAGAATCAAAACTAGGACCGTGTTTAGCAGGACGCCGGTGGCCACCCCGATCGCCGAAAGGGCGCTGGAACTAAGTTCGAGGGCACTGTCCTTGAGCCATTTTTCGAGCGCATCGAGCGCGTTGCTGATCTGGCCTTCCTCGATGCCCATTGGGCCTGCGGTCAGCCAGACTTGAACTTCAGCGACACCCTTTGCGGCCTGAGTGGCGATTTCGGGTGCTTCTTTGATCAACTGCGGAATTAGCACCGCGAACAGGGCAACGAGCGCTGCCAAGAAGCCGAGCATCACGGCGCCGGCCGCGGCCGAACTTGGCAACCCCAACTTGCGCAGGCGGTTCGTCGGTGGGCCTAAGACCGTTGCGAACAGCAGCGCCAACGAGACTGGGAACCAGACCACCCAAGTGCGGCCGACAAACCAGCCGACCACAAAAAGCGCGGCGGCCAAGACGATAATCCGGATGCCCCAGCGTTGGGCGACGGCGAAGCCGTTGTCGATGATGCTGCCACGGTCACGCACTGGGGAATTGCTCACGCGCACACTCTAGCCGGGAAGTTGCCAGTCGATTGGGCTTGCACCTTGAAGTCGCAGTGCGTCGTTTGCTCGACTGAACGGGCCAGACCCGAAGAATCCGCGCGCCGCCGACAGCGGGCTCGGGTGTGCCGACGCGATGATCGGCACCGAACCAAGTGCTGGGATCAGTTCCTGCGCTTGTTTCCCCCACAAAATCGCGACCAGCGGGCCGCCTCGGGCAACGAGTGCTGAAACTGCCCTGGCAGTAACTTCCTCCCAGCCGATTCCGCGGTGGCTGGCCGGTGCGCCGGCCTGAACGGTAAGGCAGCGGTTCAGCAGTAGAACGCCTTGATCGGCCCAAGGTGATAGGTCGCCAGTGCGAGGTTCGACCGCCCCCACATCTGCGCGAAGTTCGGTGAAGATGTTCTTTAGGCTTCGCGGCATCGGCGAAACAGCGGGGTCCACCGAAAATGCTAGGCCGCACGCGTGCCCGACTGTTGGGTACGGGTCTTGGCCAACGATTAGCACTCGCACCGAGTTCAGGGGTGTTTGGAACGCCCGAAGGATTCTGTTCGTCTCGGGCAGCGAGGTGCGTCCGGCGGCCTCCTCGGCCGCGACAAAACCGAAAAGTTCACCAATCCGCGAAGACACGGGTTCCAGCGCCTGCGCCCAGTCAGGAGAAACGGTTGCCAGCGGGTTGTTGTCTTTCGCCGAAGCCATGTTTGAACCGTAACGATAAGATCGACAGGTTGTGTCTTCTGCTCTGACTTCTTACCGCCGCCTCTGGGGCGCCGCGGGCGCCTCCTTCGTCGCCGTGGCGTTCTTCGGTCGTATCCCATTGGCGATGAGCCAGATGGGTGTGCTTTTGCTGGTGGCCCAAGCCACCGGCAGTTACGGCACTGCCGGTGCGACCGCCGGTGCCCTGGCCGTTGCCAACGCGATCGGTGCGCCGGTATTTGGTGCGGCGGCCGATCGAGTCGGTCAGCGAATAGTCGTGCAAACTCAAGCCGCTCTGGGCGCTATTGGCCTGGTCGTGATTGTGCTTTTGTCCGAACGACAGGTCAACGCTGGCGTATTGATGGCGATCGCTGCGGTCACTGGTTTGGCGATGCCGCAGGTGGGCCCGCTAGCGCGTGTCAGATGGCGTCCGGTGCTGCAGCGAAAAGTCAAAGACGGCCAGTTGGCTGAACGAGATTTGGATCGCTTTGTCGATCTCGCGTTCTC
Source organism: Actinomycetes bacterium (assembly GCA_029779385.1). The sequence goes on from JAKPAQ010000282.1 coordinate 16,758, forward strand.
CTATGAAGGCGCCGCAGACGAGGCCTCCTTTGTCCTTGGTCCGGCCCTAGTGGGCATCCTCGGCGTGCTGATTGGGCCCGATGGTGCCCTGTATGCGGCCGCGGTTCTCTTGGCGGTATTCGGCACCGCGTTCGCCCTGCACCCGACTGCAAAGGTTGTGCCGCGACATCACGAACACGTGCCGGTCGCTGGGGCAAAACTCTGGACCACCCCGTTTGCTGTTTTGGTCTTGGCCGTCCTGTTGATGGGCATGCTTTTTGGCAGCATTCAAACCGGTTCGACCGTGTTGGCAACCCAACAGGGCCGACCTGAGGTCGCCGGTCTCATCCACGCCGTGCTCGGGATTGGCAGCGTCGTGGCCGGGCTTTCGCTCGCGGCGGTTCCGGCCAGCATCTTGTATGCGACCCGGATGCTCTGGTCGGCGGCGGCGATGTTGGTGTTCGCGTTGCCGTTGCTGTTCGTCGAGACGATCGGCCAGCTGGTGGCAACGATCGCCGTAATGGGATTTGCGGTCGCCCCGTATCTGATCAGTGCATTTGCCTTGGCCGGACTGATAGTCCCGCAGCAGCGCATCGGAACTGCGATGACGTTCATGGCCGGCGCAACTGGCCTGGGTTACGCAGCCGGGGCGTCTTTGGCGGGCCGGGCCGCCGACGGCGCGTTCGGTGCGGCCGGGCCGACGCCAGCGTTCATGGTCACGATTGGGGCGATGGTGGCGGCTCTGGTGCTGTCGCTGTTTGCCCAGCAGACGCTACGGAACGCGAAAGTGATTGCCTAGCCGCTGGCCACTCGTCGTCGAGCATCGAGAACGTAACGGTGTCTCGCCACGAACCATCGTCGCGGAGTTTGTGTTTGCGAAGTACGCCTTCGCGGGTCGCGCCCAACCTCGTTATCGCAGCCTGAGAGCGCTCGTTTCGGATATCGGTGTGCCACACCACTCGAACGCAGCCGAGCGACTCGAAGGCATGGGTCAGCAGCAGCCGTTTGGCCTCGGTGTTCAGCCCTGTTCGCCAGAATCTCTTGCCAAGCCAGGTGTGCCCGATGGCGACCGTGCGAAGTTCGGGGTTGATGTCGTAGTAACACGTCATCCCGGCTACCTCACCGGTACGCAAATCGATCTGGGCCCACGGGACCAACTGGCGGTTCGCCAAAGTGCGTTCGATTCGCAGTCGGGCTATCGATTCGCCCATTTCGTCCCAGCCCGCGAGGTGCTCGAACACCTCCGGGGAATCGCCGGCAAGCGCCAAACCGGCCGCGTGTTCGGTGGTTAGCGGCTCGAGCCGGACTATCTCACCGACCAGCGTGAGCGGATCGCGCCAAGCGTTAGTCACCGGGTCAGCCGATCGAGGAAGGCGATCAGCAGCGCTTCGCGTACTTCTGGACTGGCCACGTCGAGTAGGGCGTTTACCTGCCCGAGGCGTTCGGGGGCCTGAACCTTGCCGCCTTCGCCTGCCAACCCGGCGATAGCCAGCAGGCCGTCGAAGGCCTCATCGTCGAGAGTTTCGGGGTCCAGCGAGGCCGCGGCCTGCGCCAGTAGCGGATCGATCTGGATCGGGCCGCGCGCGACCGCTTCGGTCACTGATTCGGCTAGTGCGCTCAAGAACTGCGGAACCGATTCGGCGGTGGCCGCGCACAAGGTCAGGTGGAGGTTGGCCGGTTCGCCAGCAAACTGCATCTGTGGCTGGACAAACCAGCCCCGGTCGAGCATCAGATCGCTCAGCGTGAAGACGTCGAGCGTGTCATCGGCGCCGAGCACCACCAGCGAGGTTTCGGGCTGTTCGACTAGATGCAGGTGGTCGATCGCTTCGATGCCCCGAGCCACCGCGGCAGTTGCGTCCACGGTCTGAGAAACGAGTTCGCGGTAGCCGTCGCTGCCGATCAAGTTCACCACCGCCCAAGCGGCCGCCAGCGGCCCACCGGACTTGGTCGACTGGGTGGTCGAGTTGAGCATCGTGTAGCCGGGCCAGTTGGCGTGGGCGAAGAACTGGGGTCTACGCAACTGCGGATTGGCGTGCAGCAGCAGCGAAACCCCTTTTGGCGTGTAGGCGTACTTGTGTAGATCCACTGAAAGGCTGGTGACGCCGGGTACGGCAAAGTCCCAAGCGGGCACCTCTTCCATCCACGGCAGCACCCAACCGCCGATGCAGCCGTCGACGTGGAACCGAAGTCCGCGCACTCGAGCAACTGCGGCCAACTCGGTGATCGGGTCGATCACGCCGTGGGCGTAGGACGGTGCCGAGGCCGCAATGAGGACGACTCGTTCGCCCAGCTCGTCGATCACTCGGGTCATGGCAGCCACGTCGGCACGATGATTTACGCCAACGGGAACCGTTACCAGTTCGACGCCAAAGTAATGGGCGGCTTTTGCAAAGGCCGCATGGATGGTGCTCGGGGTGACGATCGCTGGCCGATTGACCTTCGCCGCGTCGCGGGCAGTTTGAACCGCCAACAGGATCGACTCGGTCCCGCCGGAGGTGACGGTTCCGATCACTTGATCGTCGGCGTGCAAAATTGACCGGGCAAATGAGATCAGCTCTGACTCCATCGACAGCAGGCTCGGGAACGCCGTCGGGTCGAGGCCATTGGTGGCCGCATACATGGCGATCGCTTGCTTTGCCACCTCGTCGGCTTCGCCAAGTCCTGAGTCATAAACGTAAGCAAGTGTCTGGCCGCCGTGGGTGGGTAGATCGCTTGTTCGTTTGGCGGCCAACTCGGCAAGGATTTGGTCAGGACTCATTAGCGTTCCTTAGGCGGTCATCGAGTCGGTAGCCGCGTAGCAAGGCCAAGCTGACCACGGCAAGAACTGCTGGCACTACTGAAAAGCCAATCCCGATTGCCAGCAAGGCGCTGTCTGGTTGGGTCACCGTTTCGCTGCCTGTCGAGGACAGGTAGCCGCCGGTGGCCAGCGCTAAGGCGAAGATGCCCGGGCCCAGCGCCAGGCCGAGTGTTTCGCCGGCGGTCCACACCCCGGTGAAGACGCCAATGCGGTTCTCGCCGGTTTGCTTGGCGTCCTCGGCGGCCACGTCCGGCATCATCGCCATCGGAAAAACTTGCGCGCCGGCGTACCCGATGCCTACCAGCGCGGCCGCGAAATAGGTCATGACCAGCAGGCCCGAATGCGCGGCAAACAAACCAACCATACCGAAGATCAGGAACCCGGTGGCGATGCTGTACCCCGACCGTTTGCCTCGGTTTTTGGCGTACCGCTCCCAGAGCGGCGTAACGACCAGGGCGGGTCCGACGAAGGCCACAAACAGCAGCGTGGCTGCCGCCGCGCTGTTGAGCAGGTCGTCGGCCACGTAGGCGACCCCGGCAAGGACGGTGCCGATGGCGGCCGCCTGGATCACGAAGGTGAATAGGAGGGCACGAAAGTCAGCGTTCGAGCCGACGAGTTTCAGTTGGTCGCCAAAGGAGTCGAGTGCGGTTTCGGTCGCGTGTTCTGGCGCACCGTGAGTGCCCCACCAGGCGCCGATGACGCCGACGGCGATGATCGCGCCGACGTAGCTACCCATCGCGGTGTGGCCGAAATTGTTGGCGACGATTGGTGCGGTCGCGCCCGACAGCAAGATCGCTAGTGCCAGCACCACCACGCGCCACGTCATGAGCCTGGTGCGTTCGGCGTAGTCGAGGGTCAACTCGGCCGGCATCGCGACGTAGGGGACTTGGAAGAAGGCGTAGGCACTGGCGCAACCCAAGAAGGCGATGGCCACCCAAGCGGCGGCGAAGCCTTGCGGTTCGGTTGGCCCGGCGAACATCACCGCGAACAGCACCGCCAGCGTTAGACCGGCCCGGATCAGGAACGGCCGGCGGCGGCCACCGGGGTTTTTGGAGCGGTCGCTGATCCGCCCGGCGATCGGGTTGAGGATCACGTCCCAAGCCTTTGGTGCGAAGACCAAGACTCCGGCCAGCGCGGCGCCGATGCCGATCGTGTCGGTCAGGTAGGGCAGCAGCAGCAGTCCGGGTACGGTGCCGAAGGTGCCGGTGGCGACACTGCCGAACCCATACCCGCGCCGAATGCGGCCAGGCAGCTCAGTCGTCACGGTTTTGCGGTCCCATCTGCCGGACCGCGGCCAAATCGGTCAGGAACGTATTGGCCCAGTGGTCGATGTCGTTCTCCATCACTTGCCGCCGCAAGGAGCGCATCCGCTTACGGATTTCGGCCGGGGTAGCGCGCATGGCCGCTAACAGGGCTTCTTTCATGCCGTTGATGTCGTGTGGGTTCACCATAAACGCCTGCTTCAGTTCGCCAGCGGCACCGGCAAACTCACTGAGAACTAGGGCGCCGCGGTTGTCCCACCGGGTTGCCACGTATTCCTTCGCGACGAGGTTCATTCCGTCACGAAGGGGAGTGACCACCATGACGTCGGCGGCCCGATACAGCGCTGCCATCTCCTCGCGCGGATATGAGGCGTGCAGGTATTGGATCGGCTGTTGACCGATCCGACCGAGGTCGCCGCTGATGTGCCCCACGATCCGGTTGATGTCGTCTCGCAGGTTTTGATATTGCTGAACTCGCTCGCGAGACGGGGTGGCGACCTGAACGAAGACCGCCTCGCCCACTTCGATTTCGCCGTCACTGAGCAACTCGCCGAAAGCACGCAGTCGCTGGGGCAGGCCTTTGGTGTAGTCGAGTCGGTCGATCCCGAGCAGCAGGTGTTTCGGGTTCCCGAGGCTTGCTCGGATTTCTTCGGCGCGGGCGATCACCTCAGGTGTGCGGGCCAAGTCCTCAAAGCCACGCGCATCGATCGAGATCGGGTAGGCCTGCGCTTTCACGGTGCGTCCGTCGGGCAGGAATACGCGATTCTTGGTGGTGCGGTGGCCGACGCGTTGGCGAACTAGCCGGACGAAGTTTTGAGCGCCACCTGGCATTTGGAAACCGACGAGGTCAGCGCGAAGTAGACCTTCAAGGATTTGGCGGCGCCACGGCAACTGTTGAAACAACTCAGTCGGCGGGAACGGAATGTGCAGGAAGAACCCGATCAGCAGATCCGGGCGCAGGTCGCGAAGCATCTGCGGGACTAGTTGAAGTTGGTAGTCCTGCACCCACACGACCGCATTCTTGGCGGCGAGTTTGGCGGCCTTCTCAGCGAACCGCCGGTTTACCGCTACGTAGGAATCCCACCATTCGCGGTGATATTCGGGGGTGACGATTACGTCGTGATACAGCGGCCACAGGGTCGCGTTGGAGAAGCCTTCGTAGTATTCGGTGACCTCTTGTTCAGACAGCGGAACGGGCACGAGTCGCAGGCCACCATCGACAAACTCGTCGAGTTCCTCATCTGCCGCGCCGTGCCAGCCGATCCAAGCGCCGCCGCGTGATCGCATCACCGGTTCAAGTGCAGTGACCAATCCGCCGGGGGACTTGCGCCACGTTACTTCTCCGTCTGGGCCGACCAGTCGATCAACTGGCAGACGGTTGGCAATGACCAAGAAATCTGCCTTTTTTGGCGCCATGCGGACAGCCTAGATGAGTCACGCGCCGATTTTCGGGTACCGGTGGCCGAACGGTTTTTCAAAGGGGAATGACAACGGTGTGATTTGGCGGTTAGGATTGCGGACATGGCAGCGGTGAAGCAGGTCGAACAGAACTCGCACGGCGGGGCGATCGTTGATAAAGGGCGCACAGTTTTGACCGCTCAAGAGATCGAAATGCTCGAACTTGAGAACCTCTGGTGGAAGTACTCCGGCGCGAAGGAACAGGCAATTCGCGAGAAGTTCGACATGTCGCCAACGCGCTACTACCAACTGCTCAACGCACTCATTGACACCGAAGCGGCGCTTGCTCAGGAGCCGCTATTGGTAAAGCGACTGCGTCGGCTTCGTTCGCAGCGCCAGCGTCAGCGTCAAGCTACTCGGGTGAAGTCTGACCGCTGAGGTGGACGAGAACCTCGAGCAGGAGCCAGCCCAGCCGCAGCCAACGGCCCAGCCGGCGTCGCGACGCTGGCGGCTAATTGTCTTGCCGGTCGTCTGGCTGGCGCTCGGTGTAATCGGCGGAATCGTCATCGTCAACGTTGTTGATTCAGATCCGGTGCCGGCGGCGGCACCGGCGGCGAAAAAGGCCGTGAAGTCCAAAGCAACGCCGGCGACCGAAAAGCCGAAAAAGACCAAAGCGACCAGTGAACCGACTACGGAGCCAACGACCTCTCAGGACGCAGAGGTGACGCGCTCGACGTCGGTGCTGGTGTTCAACCAGATCGGCATTCGAGGCTTGGCCGCTCAGGTTTCGGCTCAGGCGCAAAAGGCGGGCTGGACGATTGCAGGCACGGGGGATTGGCGTGGCTCGGTTCCCCAAGACACCGTCTACTTTCCGCCCGGAAAACAGGCCGAGGCCGAGTTGCTTGGCGCGGACCTATCGATCAATCGATTCATGCCGGCGGTAGAGAACATTTCGAAAACGCAACTAACCGTTATCTTGGCTAGCCCACGCTGAGGCTGGTGCAGCGGCATACTCGTTCCCATGGTCGAACTGGGTCGCACTCTGTTGGCGCTCGACTTCGATGGCACGCTTTCGCCCATCGTCGACAATCCCGCGTCGGCGTTTATCCATCCAGGTTCTTTGGCTGCGCTCACGCGTCTTGGGCCGGCGCTGGGGGCATTGGCGATTGTGACCGGCCGGCCGGTGGAGCAAGTGCGTCGACTTGGCCACCTCGACGAGGCCGTTGGATTGGAACGCGTGGTCGTGTGCGGTCAGTACGGCGCCGAACGTTGGGATGCGTTGACCGGTGAACTGCACCTGCCGAACCGACCTGCATTAATTCCCGAGTTAGTCGCAATGTTGCCCGACTGGCTAGCACGGCACGATGCGCGCCAGGTGCTCATTGAGGACAAAGGTATTGCGGTCGCGTTGCATGGTCGCGGCGCGTCCGACCCGGCACTACTTGCTTCGCTCGCCGATGAAATTGGTGAGTTGGCCGCTCGATTCGGACTGCAGGTGGAGCCGGGGCGCCAAGTGACCGAACTGCGACTTCCTGGCAGCGACAAGGGCATGGCGGTGCGCTGGCTCGTCGACCGGTTCGACCCGCAGGCGGTCATTTATGCCGGAGATGACTTGGGTGACTTGCCAGCGTTTCGTGAGTTGCTGCGTTTGCGGGCAGAGGGGCTGGACGTGACCTTGGTCTGCTCGGCCTCGCCAGAACAGGACGCTTTGGTGCCGCTGTCAGACGTTGTCCTTGACGGGCCCGACGAGGTCGCGGCTTGGCTCACGGCCTTGGCCGAAGACCATCGACATCTCAATAAATGAGACGGCATCTCAACTGTTGAGATGCCGATTTCTGCCGATCCGAGCTCGCTGCCTAGGCTAAAGCCGACTCATCCAGAGGGGTTAAGGGACACGGCCCGACGACACCCCAGCAACCAGCCGATCAGCGGCCAGGTGCTCATTCCGTCCGAGGTCGAAAGCCGGCCCGGAGAGATGAAGGGTTTTCCAGATGACTATTACGCTTTCAGAGCGGCCGAAATTGCGCGAAGGCGCCTTCGGCAATGCGACCGGACTCATCTGCCGCGAGTGTGGCGCGACCAGTGAACTCTGGCCTAACTACGCGTGCTTCGAGTGCTTCGGACCACTTGAAATTTCGTACGATTTCGGACCGATCACCCGCGAACAGATCGAAGCCGGTCCGGCCAACATCTGGCGATACAAGGCGCTGCTGCCAGTTCCGGCCGACATTGAATCGAGCCCGAACCTTGAACCCGGGTTCACTCGGCTGCTCGAGGCAAAGAACCTCGCCGCCGAACTTGGTTTGGCAAAGCTTTGGGTCAAGGACGACAGCACCAACCCGACCAACTCGTTCAAGGACCGCGTCGTGGCCTGCGCCTTGAGTGCGGCCCGAGAATTCGGCAGCAAGGTGTTTGCGTGCCCCTCGACGGGCAACCTCGCTAACGCCGTTGCCGCCGCCGGCGCGCGCGCCGGTATCCGCACGGTGGTCTTCATTCCGAGCAACCTTGAGACGCCCAAACAGGTCAACTCAGCGGTGTTCACCGACAACCTCGTTGCAGTTGATGGCAACTACGACGACGTCAACAAGTTGGCCAGTGAGATCGCCGGCGAAGAAGACGGCTGGGCCTTCGTGAACGTAAACGTTCGCCCGTTCTATGCCGAAGGTTCCAAGACGCTCGGTTACGAGATCGCTGAGCAACTCGGCTGGCGCCTGCCCGACCAGATCGTCATTCCGGTTGCGTCGGGTTCGCAATTGACCAAAGTGCACAAGGCGTTCGGCGAGCTGATCAAGCTCGGCCTAGTAGAAGACAAGCCGTACAAGGTTTTTGGCGCTCAAGCCGAAGGCTGCAACCCGGTTGCTACCGCTCACAAGGCCGGCGTCGACGCGATTCGCCCGGTAAAGCCAGACACGATCGCCAAGTCGCTGGCGATCGGTAACCCGGCTGACGGTATCTATGTCCTGGACATTGCTCGTCAGACCGGCGGCGCGGTTGAAGAAGTTAGCGACGACGAAATTCGCGAAGCGATCGTGTTGCTGGCCCGGACCGAGGGCATCTTCACCGAAACCGCTGGCGGGACAACCGTTGGCGTGTTGAAGAAACTGGTTGAGACCGGCCAGTTGGATCCGACCGCCGAAACTGTCGTAATCAACACCGGCCACGGACTAAAAACTCTGGACGCAGTGACCGACGCAGTCGGTCCGCGCGCCACGATCGCCCCAACCTACGCGGCTTTTTCTGCCGCAGACATCGCCTGACTTTCACCCCACTTTCAAGGAGCCCCAAATGGCCGTTTCCGTTCGTATCCCGACGATCTTGCGCACCTACACCGAAGACGCCTCCCAGGTCGAGGCCGACGGTTCGAACCTGACCGAAGTCCTCGACTCGCTAGAAACTTCTTTCCCGGGAATCAAAGCTCGCATTGTCGATGAGGACGGCAAGCTTCGTCGTTTCGTCAATGTTTACGTGGCCGAAGAAGACGTGCGTTTTGCTCAGGGCCTAGAGACCAGCACCCCGGCCGGCACGCAGATCTCGATCATCCCGGCGGTTGCCGGCGGCTGCTGAACGCGCCGGTCTCGCAGGCAGGGCACATTCTGTCCGGGGTGAGTTGAACGGACTTGGTTAGCACTCGTATAGTGAGAGTGCTAGACGCTGGTCAAATCTGACCGCGAAAAAGTCATCGACAGTTGGAGTTACCCACTCATGGCGAAGTCCATCGCATTCAACGAAGAAGCCCGTCGTGGGCTCGAGAGCGGCATGAATCAACTTGCCGACGCAGTGAAGGTCACCCTCGGCCCGAAAGGCCGCAACGTCGTCTTGGAAAAGAAGTGGGGCGCCCCCACGATCACCAACGACGGTGTCTCCATTGCTAAGGAAATCGAACTCGAAGATCCTTACGAGAAGATCGGCGCAGAACTCGTCAAGGAGGTTGCCAAGAAGACCGACGACGTCGCCGGTGACGGCACCACGACGGCAACCGTCTTGGCCCAGGCGCTCGTGCGCGAAGGTCTGCGCAACGTGGCCGCTGGCGCGAACCCGATGGGCCTGAAGAAGGG